>JACCSP010000021.1 GCA_013812905.1 Pyrinomonadaceae bacterium | reverse complement strand
GATGATGGGTAACGTGGAGCTGGGAAGAATCGACGTCTTCAGGAATGATCCGATAAGTTAGGTCTCCCAACTCGTCGGCGATGTTGAAAGGCTCTTGGTCATTGAGGTGAACCCCGCCTGCCGTCACGATGGCGATGGTGCTTCTTGATAGTTCACCGTCAAACGGGGTGAAAGGAACGCACTTTCTGGAAATTGACATAACTGAAACTACGAAACTTGATACTACGAACCTTGTGCTACTCAGGGAACAATAACCGGGGATGGCGACTTATCCGTACGCAGAAATCATGGAGGCTACCCGAACAAAATGCCAGATGCGGGTAGCCGCCGCCGACCCGACATCTGGCATTTTCCTAACCGTTATACCTTACGCAAAACTTCAAACAGCTCTTCATTGTCAGGCTGATCCGAAATGTTGTGGATGTCTTTGAAAGCAATTTTGCCTTTCTTGTCCACAATAAATAGGGCGCGTTCGCTAATGCCGTCCTTGTCTCGATACGCTGCAAACTTTCGTGCCACCTCACCCTTTGGCTCGAAATCGCTCAAGAGGTCGTAGGTGAGTCCTCCCAGACTCTTAGCCCACGCTGTATTACAAGGTACGCTGTCAACTGATATGCCCAGTACCTGGGCATCATAGCCTTTAAAGCGTTCGAGGTCAGCCTCGTACGCAGGCATCTGTGCGGTTCAGACGGGCGTCCAGGCCAGCGGGTAAAACGCCAGCACTACATTGTTCTTGCCGCGGAAATCAGAGAGCTTCACCTTCTTACCCTTCTCAAGGTTACTCGGCAGCTCGAAATCCGGGGCCATGTCTCCCACTTCAGGCATTTAGAGTTATCCCTCCTTCTGGAAAAATCGACTCGCGCTTTTTTGAATTGACTGCGGTACTAAAGATAGTTGACCGCGGAGCCGATTTCAAGCGGATCGACACCAAGACGACAATCCGCAACCATTACCGCATATTGACCCTCCTTGTCAGGGTCGCGTAGCATGTTCAGCACGATCTCTAACCTTTGGAAAGGCCACCCGGCATCTGAAAGGCAGTTGACTTTTGGAAATTGACGACGACGCCAAAGAGATTGTTCGCGAGATAGGCACCGCGATTAACGAATCGGTGGAAAACTCCTCGAAGGTCGCAGATGCGATTGAGCGTCTGCGAGAGGCGGGTTACGAGATGGAACTGACGTTGCGCCTTGAGATCGGATTGCGACCTCACGCCGGTGAAGCTGAGAGTGAAGCGGCGCTTGATCTTACCGACGAAGACGTGCAGGTGCTCCAACGGATGAAGATCCGAATCGACCCTGAAGAAAAGAGCTAGCGCACCCACTTGCTTTCACAAGAAAGCCCCATCACGTCCGGAAGCGATGGGATTTTTGCTTCGGAACTAATCGCGGTGCCCAACTCCTATTTCGGATCTTCGGGAAGATCGTCCGCTCCAGTGAGCGTGCGCTGGCGCAATGCGGCCGCGCCGATCAGCCCGCCCATACCCATCGATTCAACTGCAGTGCTCGGCACTAGCATCAGCGCACCTTTCTCCTTCAGACCTTCGTACAGCATGTTCATAGCGCGCAGGTGCAACGCTGTGGGATTGTCCTGATACGATTCGGAGGCCGTGTCGAACATACTGGCGATTTCCACTTCCGCCTGTGCCAGGATAATGCGGGCTTGTTTCTCGCGGGCAGCCTGAGCTTCGCGTGACATAGCATCCTGCAGCGCCGCGGGAATGATTACGTCCCGCATCTCCACCGATTGAACAGTTACGCCCCAGGGATTCGACCGCTCATCTATCAGTTTTTGTAGCTCTTCCTCGATCCGCTCGCGACCCCGGAGCAAGTCAGTCAGAAAGGTCCTGCCAATAATATCGCGCAGCGCAGTCTGAGCGGCCCAACTAACCGCCTGCGGATAGTCTTGAACCTCCAGCGCCGCCTTCTCGGGATCGTAGACCATCCAGAAGAGTACTGCGTCAACATTAACTGGGACCGTATCCGAGGTCAGCGTTTCTTCAGCGGCGAAGCTGGTAGTGATCACGCGCTGATCAACCCAGGCGGTAACGGTGTCAACGAACGGGATGATCCAAAAAAGACCGGGACCCCTAAGGCCGATATACTTTCCCAGGCGGAGAACCACTGCACTTTCCCACTGTTTGGCGACCTTGGGCGCCTGCGCTGCCAGAAATCCGAGAATGACTCCCACCACGAGACCAATCGGATTCCATAACAAGAACGAGAGTAAAATACCGAGGGCGACAGGGGAAACAAAAGCCATTACCGCCACGATGTTAGCGCGCGGCACATTCGCCGACGTGAGACTGCTGCGAGTCACCACGAATCTTGCATCGTCAGACATATTTACCTAGCTCCTTTTTGCGCCTGCTTTGAAGTTGGTCAATCAGATCGTCAAGGGAGAAGCCCATGGCTCCCGCCTCGGCCAGGACGCGGTCAGCGAAATCACGCACCTTGTTCTCGTGCTGCCGCTTCTGCATCGGCTCGAAATGGCGGGCGCATACAAATGTCCCTACTCCCCTCCGGGTTTCCACTATGCCGGCGCGCTCCAGCTCGGCGTATACCTTTGCCACAGTATTGGCGTTGATCTTAAGATCCACAGCCATCTGCCTAACTGTCGGCAGTTGTTCGCCGATTCGCAGTTGTCCAGTAGTGATTGCGAACTGAATAGCCCGCGTAAGCTGCGCATAAAGCGGAATGGGATCGGCCGGATTGATGTAGAACATCAGGCTCATTTGTTACTTGTACTACGACACTAGTACAAGTAAAGTTTCAAGAAATTCCAAAACCAGCAACATTTGGCGCAAGTTTGGCGCGTATGTTATCTTGTCTGGCTTTTCATCCTGCCAAATGCTTCGCCTTCACGGGCTCGAAAGAGGTTCAAAGATAGTATGTCTACGCCCAGCGCAAATGTGAGTAACGGCGACCAAACAGCCGGCCGCGTCGTGCAAATTATTGGTCCGGTTGTCGACGTCGAGTTTGAGGAACACCACCTCCCGCCGATATATCAGGCATTGCGAATTGTTTCTGAGGGCTTCGAAGTGCCTACGCCTATCGATGTCATTGCGGAAGTCCAACAGCATCTCGGTGAAGGCCGCGTGCGCACGGTCTCAATGGTCGCAACCGACGGGATGGTGCGCGGCATGAAAGCCATCGATACGGGCGGACCGATTACGATGCCGGTGGGTGAAGGAACTCTCGGCCGGGTGCTCAATGTAATTGGTCAGCCTGTCGACAATCTCGGTGACGTCAGGCATACCGAGCGGTATCCCATCCATCGCCACGCTCCCAGCTTCCAAGAGCAGTCCACGGAACTGCAAATGTTTGAAACGGGCATCAAGGTCATCGATCTCATCCAGCCGTTTGTACGCGGTGGCAAGATTGGCCTGTTCGGTGGCGCCGGCGTCGGCAAGACAGTGATCGTAATGGAACTTATTAATAACATCGCCAAGGCTCGATCCGGCTTCTCAGTTTTCGCGGGCGTGGGCGAGAGAACTCGCGAAGGAAACGATCTGTTAAGGGAGATGGTGGAGTCGGAAGTTATCCAGTTTGGCGGGACGTTCAACAAGCACCTACACGATACGGGTGAGTTTGACATGACCAAAGTCGACATGAAGGCTTTGGAGCAGTCGAAGGTCGCGCTGATATACGGACAGATGACGGAACCGCCGGGTGCTCGTTTGCGCGTAGCGCTCTCGGGCCTGACAGTGGCCGAATATTTTCGCGATCAAGGCCTGGACGTGCTGCTCTTCATCGATAACATCTTTCGCTTTACACAAGCGGGTTCGGAAGTGTCTGCACTTCTAGGCCGCATGCCTTCGGCGGTGGGTTATCAACCAAACCTGGCGTCGGAGATGGGCGAAATGCAGGAACGCATTACTTCTACGAAGACCGGATCAATCACCTCAATTCAAGCGGTCTATGTTCCAGCGGACGATTACACCGATCCCGCGCCGGCCACTACATTTGCTCACCTTGACGCCGTAACTGCGCTCTCGCGCCAGATCGTAGAGCTGGGAATTTACCCGGCAGTGGATCCGCTGTCCTCGTCTTCGCGCATTCTGGATCCTCGCCACGTGGGTGAGGAGCATTACAAAACCGCTCAAGACGTGAAGCTTATTCTGCAGCGTTATAAAGACCTGCAGGACATCATAGCGATTCTGGGTCTGGACGAGCTTTCAGACGAAGACAAGCTGATCGTTTCCCGAGCGCGCAAGATTCAGAGGTTCTTCTCGCAGCCCTTCTTCGTTGCCGCTCAGTTCACGGGGCTGGAAGGAAAATACGTAAAACTGGAAGACACCATCAAGGGGTTCCGCGAAATCGTCGACGGCAAGCATGACGATCTTCCCGAGCAGGCCTTCTACATGGTGGGTACGATCGAAGCGGCGATCGAGAAGGCCAGAACGGTCGCCGGTGCTTAAGGAGCAGACACAGGAGAAGAGATGAAAAACAAGACGGGGAGAAAGAGGAGGGGCGACAGACAGATGTCTCGGGCAAATTCGTGGTTTCGCTCCGTCTCCCTGTCGCTTCGCTTTGCCTGCGCACTCCAAAAAGGAATCGCCCCGTCCCCCCTTCTCACCATCGCCGCTTCTCCCGTCCCTGTGTCTTGAACGGTTTGATATGGCTCAACTCCAACTAGAAGTAGTGACCCCTGAACGCCGAGTGCTTTCCGAGGAGGTCGACATGGTAGTGGTTCCCGGACTGGGCGGCGAGCTTGGTATTCTGCCCGGGCACACGCCCTTGATCTCGCAACTCCAGACCGGAGTCCTTTCTTATACCCAGAGCGGCCGGACGTCTCAGTTGCACGTTTCAGGCGGATTTCTGGAAGTGAGGGATGATCACGTGTCGGTGTTGGCTGAAATAGCGGAACGTCCCGAAGAGATCGATGCAGCTCGCGCTCGATTGGCTCGTGAACATGTAGAGAAGAAATTAG
>JACCSP010000094.1 GCA_013812905.1 Pyrinomonadaceae bacterium | reverse complement strand
GATGTTTGCTCGCACACTTTCGCTTTCGGGAATGGTCAATGCGCAAAGCGCCGATTCCATCTGGTACGTTTTCTATCAGCCGGTGGGCTTCTTGATTTTCCTGGTGAGCGGGATCGCCGAAAACAACCGCGCGCCTTTTGACCTGCCGGAAGCCGAGTCAGAACTGGTCGCCGGGTTTCACACCGAGTATTCTGGAATGCGCTGGTCGCTCTTCTTCATGGCCGAGTATGCCGCAATGGTGGTGGTGTCTGCGGTCGCCGTTACGGTCTACCTAGGTGGTTGGTACTTTCCTTTCGTTTATAGGTTTACCGAAGCCCAGGGCAACCACAACCTCTATGTTATAGTCAGCTTACTGGTCTTTGTCATAAAAGTATTGGTCGTGCTCTATCTTTACTTCTGGCTGCGCTGGACGCTGCCGCGTTTCCGCTACGACCAGTTGATGGACATAGGATGGAAGTGGCTGATCCCTTCGTCGCTGATTAACATTGCCCTTTCCGCGCTGGGAATTTTTTTGGTTCAGGCCCTGAATGGCTGGCGCGGGTTTAAGACCATAGAGTCGATCTCGGCGGGACTGAATCTGACAGCTA
This sequence comes from Pyrinomonadaceae bacterium, assembly GCA_013812905.1. Taxonomy (GTDB): domain Bacteria; phylum Acidobacteriota; class Blastocatellia; order Pyrinomonadales; family Pyrinomonadaceae; genus PSRF01. The sequence continues at coordinate 7,650 of JACCSP010000094.1, read as the reverse complement.
CCGGTAAGGCGCTGATGATCGCCATAGGGCTTATCGGGCTCTTTATCACGGGGGTGCTGTTGTCGAAAATCAATTGGCGTTCGCGTGATTTCAATTTGAAGTCGCAGCGAAGGAAGATTAGGCTCGTCGATCTGCCGAAAGGCAGGCCCGCAGTGCCGGCGGCGCCTCCGGTAGCAGGATCTTAGATTTGAAATCGGAAATATCACTATGCCTTTAGTTAAAGTCCCAAAACCCAAGTTCATCGACAAGCTCAAACGCTTTTTCATGGCCGATCTCTTGAAGGGTCTGGGCCTGACGCTGAAATACAACATCGGCGCGATTACCGATAGTGATGCGATTGGCGGAAAGGGCATCTACACGGAGCAGTATCCCAAGGTTCGACCCGACGTTGCGCCTCGTTTTCACGGAGCGCCCAGATTGAACATGGATCCCGAAACGCACGACACTCTGTGCATCGCATGCAATCTCTGTGCGATAGCCTGTCCCGAGGACTGCATTGATGTCCTGGCGATGGATGTAGAGATCGTGGTGGCGGGCAAGCCCCGCAAGAAAAAAGTGCTCGACGAGTTTATCTTCGACACCTCTCGTTGCATGTTTTGCGCCCTCTGCCAAGAAGCCTGTCCCACGTCGTGCCTGGAACTGACTCAAGACTTCGAGCTGGCCACCTATTCGCGCGCAGGATTTGTCTGGAATCGCGAAATGCTCGAACAGGGACGCGAGACAGTCAAATATACGAGGTGATTGACTGGGCATTATTGCCAATTGCCGATTGGCGATTGGCTGGAGCTAAACGTTTATATGGACACCTCACACCATGAACGCTGACGACTTAAAGAAACGTACGAAGCAGTTTGCATTGAGAATTCTAAAACTCGCCGCCGCCTTACCCAATACCATCGAAGGTAAGGTGGTTAGAGGGCAGCTTGTACGAGCTGGTACTTCTGTGGGTGCCAATTATCGCGCGGCATGCCGCGGCCGATCGCCGGCTGAATTCATTGCGAAGACCGGCGTGGTTGAAGAGGAATCGGATGAGAGCGCCTTCTGGTTAGAGTTGATTATCGAGGCCGCCTTGCTTCGAGCGAGCAGCGTTAGTCCGCTACACCAAGAGGCCAATGAACTCACTAAGATAATGGCACGGTCTCGCATATCCGCCTCAAGCAGGGTGCGCAAGAATCGGCAATTGGCAATTGGCAATCGGAAATGAATCATAATCGGCAATTGGCAATCGGCAATCGGAAATGACCCTACACGGCTGGGAAGCAGTCTTTTTCTGGATTTTCTCCATCGCCGCCATATTTGCAGGGCTCTTGACTGTGATGGCTCGGAACGCCGTCCATAGCGCCCTATTCCTGATCTCCTCTCTGCTTTCAGTCGCCGCTCTTTTTATTCTGCTTGGCGCTGAATTCCTTGCGGGTGTGCAGATCTTGGTTTACGTCGGCGGGGTGATGGTCTTGTTTCTCTTCGTCATCATGCTCGTTAATGTAGGCGCCGAAGAGCAGGGACTTTCCGAGATTATCAACAAGCCGCGTCAGGTCGCGGCGAGCCTGATCTTCTGTCTACTGCTCGTGGTAGGTCTTCTGTTTGCCATTAATACGGGCTATCAGGGTTTGCAGAGGCGAGACGAAGCCAAGCTAGCCGGAGCTGCCGTGCAGCGCCGGGCGCAGGATCAAAATTTGGCCGCGGGCGCGACGGGAACAAGCAGGATTACTACTGACACGCAACAGGTAGGTAACAGTCTCTACAGATTTGCTTCGCTACCGTTTGAAATAGCCAGCGTACTCTTGCTAGTTGCAATTATCGGCTCCGTGATACTGGCGCGCACTCTTAAACAGGAGGCCGCCGTGGACGATGTCGATCCTGAGGTCTTGCTGGGGAAAGCAGTCCACGAAGCGGACCGCGCGGAAATCGTGCGCGACCCGACATAGGGTATCGATAGACTTTATGCTTACGTTATTTGCTCCTATCTTTGCTTTCCTGCTTCAGCAAGCCGACGGCGGACGTTTTGGTGTCATGTGGCAGAGCGCCAGAAACCCCGATCTGTCGAAGTTTCTGGTTATTGGCGCGTTGCTATTTATTATCGGTGTCGCGGGGGTGCTCACCCGCCGCAACATCATCGTCATCTTCATGTCGATTGAGCTGATTCTCAATGCAGCGAATCTTAACTTCATAGCTTTCTCACGATACCTGCAGGATACAGGCAACATGAATGCGATTGCCGGCCAGGTTTTCGCAGTCTTTGTAATCGTTGTGGCCGCGGCGGAAGCTGCCATCGGACTAGGCATCGTCATCGCGCTTTATCGGAATAAAGAAACAATTTGGGTTGATGAGATTGATATCTTGAAATGGTAGTCCAAAGTCCAAAGTCCAATGTCCAAAGTCAATTGGGGCAGCGGACATGGACATTGGACATTGGACTTTGGACTTATGCATCGGTTGATCTGGCTCATCCCTCTTTTGCCGCTCGCCGGCGCGGCGCTCAACGGACTGCTGGGACGGAAGTTTCGTTTCTCGGAAAAACTGATTGGCGGCATCGCCGTCGGTTCGATCGCACTCTCTTTTCTCCTTAGCGTTGCGGCCGTTTATTCTTACGGCTTTAGTAGTCATGCAATCTGGCCCAACCCTTATGTGACCAGTCAGGACGGCGCTTTTAAGTTCACCTGGATTCCGGGTGGAGCGGTCAATGTTACGCAGGGCTCACACGAGCGCATATCGATTGCCGAGGAAGAGTTAAGGCGAAAGTTGGCGGAGATTTCCTCGGAGTACACAACTAGTCCCCAGCCTATCGCAGGGGCGTTTGTGGAAGATCCTCGCGGCTCAATCCTTGACGTCGAGTGGAGTTATCAGCTCGATGCGCTCTCTTCGATCTTCATGCTGGTGGTTACCGGCGTCGGGTTATGCATCTTTGTCTTCGCCACCGGTTACATGCACGGCGATTCGGGTTTCTATCGCTTCTTCGCCTACATGGGCCTCTTCATGTTTTCAATGCTGGTGCTGGTGATGGGCTCGAATTTCCTGATGATGTTTGTGGGCTGGGAAGGCGTCGGTCTCTGCTCTTACCTGCTGATCGGTTACTACTTCAACCGCAAAGAGGCAGCGGATGCTTCACGTAAAGCCTTTCTAACGAACCGCATCGGAGACTTCGGGTTCGCCCTGGCAATCTTTGCGGTGATCGCAACCTTTGGCACGGCGCAGTACACAGATGTATTTGGCCAGGCGAAGGATTACCCGATCGAAGGTCTCTGGCAGTGGGGCATCCTCTCCTGGATTGCTCTGGGTCTTTTTGTGGGGGCGTGTGGGAAATCCGCCCAATTGCCCCTTCATGTCTGGCTGCCTGACGCGATGGCGGGGCCAACTCCGGTGTCAGCTCTGATTCACGCGGCCACGATGGTGACTGCTGGTCTCTACATGGTCACCCGCACTAACGTAATCTTCCAGCACTCCAAAACGATGATGTTGGTAGTGGCCCTGGTGGGCGCGGCCACCGCGCTGTTTGCCGCCACGATTGGCATTACCCAAAACGACATTAAGAAAGTTCTGGCCTATTCGACTGTCTCACAGCTCGGCTTCATGTTTATGGCGTGCGGAGTTGGCGCCTTTGTCATCGGCATCTTCCATGTGATGACGCACGCGTTCTTCAAGGCCTTAATGTTCCTTGGCGCCGGCAGTGTGATTCATGGCATGCATCATGAGCAGGATATGCGTCGTATGGGGGGCCTGAAAAAATACATGCCCTACACCTACATAACGTTTCTGGCTGGGTGGTTGGCTATCTGCGGCATCATTCCTTTTAGCGGCTTCTGGTCAAAGGATGAAATTCTCTGGAGTGCCGCATCCACTACTGCTGTTCCCGTCGGGTGGATCGTTTGGCTGGTGGGAACAATAGCCGCGACCTGCACCGCGTTTTACATGACGCGTCTGGTGGCGATGACTTTCTGGGGCAAGGAAAGATTTCTGAATACTGACGAGCACGCTTCGGGTCACCAGGTCAACCCGCAGGATCACGAGACGCCGGGACATGCGGCTCATGTGCCGCACGAATCACCCAGAGCTATGGTAGCTCCGCTCGTCGTTCTGGCTGTGTTAGCGACAATTGGGGGTTTCGTGGGCGTAGGACCTGCTTTCAAGCTTCTCACCGGCAGCGAGCACCCGGGTGGGCGCATGAATATCGTCAACTTCATGGATCCGATTATTTGGAATCCTGAGACACGCGAGTTTGGCAAAAAGCATGTTGCGGCTAATGGAGCACATGGCGCTGAAACGTCACCAGCAGCCCCGGCGGAAACACATGGGCGCGCAGAAGTTCATCCGCCTGGGAGCGAGAGCGCGGCGCATCCAGCGGAAGACTTCAACCTGGCGCACGCCGCCGAAAATGCCTTGGGAAGCCATACCGCAGCGGAGTGGCTATTCATCGTGATCTCGCTGGTGGTGGCAGGGGTGGGCATGCTACTGGGCTTTTGGTTCTACGTCTGGCGTCCCCACTTGCCAGACATCTGGGCGGCGCGTTTGAGGCCCCTTTATGTGGCCAGCTACAACAAATACTGGGTAGATGAATTCTACGGTTGGGCAATCACGCGCCGCACAATGGATCTGGCGCGAGCCGTGTTTGCTTTTGACGCGAAGGTGATTGACGGAGCTGTGAATGGTTCCGCACGGTTGACTCGCATCGCCAGCCGCATTACGGGTGGTACGGATCGGTACTTAGTCGATGGCCTGGTGAACGCAATAGCTGCCTTCATTGTGCGTCTGATGTCCCCGCTGTTTCGAGCCGCGCAGACGGGATTCACTCAGAACTATGCCCTGGTTATGGTGGTGGGATTGGTGGCCGCAGTGGCGTTATTTTTTGGCGCGGACATACTGAGAGCAGTTAGAAGCGTTTTTGCGATCGGGATCTGAAGGGCCATGCGAATATCCATTTCACATGATTTTCAGCTAGAGGAGACTATGGAAGCCAAGGCTCGTTGGTTTCAATCGCTATCGCTTGAGGAGAGAATGAATATTTTTTGCCAGATTACAAATCTTGTATTGGAAAACAATCCGGAAATCGTGAACAAGAGAGATGCTAGACCAACTTCAAAGCGTGTTCGCGTCCTTTCAAAGGTACGAGGTTAAGTATCTGGTTATCGGTGGTATTGCTGCTGTGTTGTACGGAGTACCGCGAGCGACCTTTGACTTGGACATTCTTATTGAGCCAAACGGAGACAACTCGCAGCGGTTATTGGATGCTCTCGCAAATGCAAAGCTTGGGACAGCTTCGATGACCACGGCTGAGGAGATTCTTGCGACGGAAATAACTGTTTTCAAAGATCGTATTCGCCTTGATGTTCAAACCTCGACTCCAGGACTAGTTTTCGCTGGTGCATGGGAAAGGCGAGTAACAATGAGCTACAGAGGTCAGCAGTTTTATGTTGTCGCACGTGACGACTTGATTGCCTCAAAACGCGCAGCCGGCCGCACAGTTGATCTTGAGGATGTAAGAATCTTGGAGTTAACCAGTTCGGATACCAGCGCTGAGGAATGATGAGAACCTATATTTTATCCATCGTCACCTGGCTGCCAACGGTGGGCGCGGTCATCATTCTCGCGCTCTTCAAGAAAAATCATGCCAGTGCGATTAAGAAGTTCGCGACCGCCTGGTTTGGAATCGCGTTCGTCGCCTCCCTGTTTCTGCTGACTTACAACCGCGCGATAGGCGGGATGCAGTTTCTCGAAGACTATCAGTGGATCCCGGTGATCGGCGCGCGCTATCAAATGGGAGTAGACGGGGTGGCGGTGTTGTTAATCGTCCTGACCACGTTGCTGGGTGTTATTGCCGCGCTTTCATCGTGGAACTACATTCAGAAACGCGAGAAGGAATACTATGCGCTATTGCTTTTCCTGCAGACCGCAGTGGTCGGCGTATTCGCTTCGATGGACCTTTTTCTCTTCTATCTCTTCTTCGAAGTTTCCCTGGTGCCGATGTATTTCCTGATTGGCATCTGGGGCGGTGAAAACCGGCTTTACGCGGCCATCAAGTTTTTCCTTTACACCCTCGTGGGTTCGGTAGTGATGCTGCTGGGGGTGTTAAAGATCTATTTTCTCAGCGCAGACACCGCCCTTACCAGCAGAATCACGCAAGGTACTATTGATCTGCTGGCTGGTAATCCTGACGCTGCCGCCCTGGTCTCATCATCATTACAGGCAGCAGCACAGAATGGCACCGGCACGTTTAATATTCTCTACCTGCAGGCGATGGGGACGGTTTTGTCAACCGGGAGTGTGGCTACCGTAGAAGTGCTTCTTTTCTTTACCTTCGCACTTGGCTTCGCTATCAAGGTGCCGATGTTTCCGTTTCATACCTGGTTGCCCGATGCGCACGTCGAGGCTCCCACTGCCGGTTCAGTAATACTTGCCGGCATCCTGCTCAAGTTGGGCACCTACGGGTTCTTTCGCTTCAACTTGCCGATGTTCCCGACTGCTTCTGCCGATGAATCATACTTCGGTGCTTTCGGAGTTCGCAGCATCATGATCTTTCTCGCGATTGTGGGGATTATCTACGGCGCCCTGGCGGCCATGTACTTCGTGGTGAAGAAAGACGGCGACGTAAAAAAACTCGTTGCTTACTCGTCAGTTTCTTCCATGGGAATTGTGATCCTGGGATTGTTCTCGCTGAATCCAAACGGCGTTAACGGAGCCGTGCTTCACATGGTCAACCACGGCATTTACTCGGCGGGGCTCTTCCTTTTGGTTGGCATCATTTACGAACGACGTCACACGAGGAATGTTGCGGAGTTCGGGGGCCTCTCGCACGTCATGCCGGGATACGCTGCTGTATTTCTCGCCATGGCTATGACGGCCATTGGGCTGCCGTTGCTATGCGTGTTTATTTCGGAGTTCCTTTCCTTGCGCGGAGCGTTTGAAGCCAACCCCGCGTGGGCCGCTTGGGGGGCTCTGGGAATCATTCTGAACGCGGCCTACATGCTCTGGCTCTATCAGCGAATGTTCTTCGGGACGATCGATAATCCGAAGAATGAGAAGCTTCTAGATATGAATGCTCGTGAATGGGCCTACATGATTCCCCTGGTAATCATGTCTCTTTGGATCGGAGTCTACCCGAAACCTTTTCTCGAGTTTATACAGCGACCGGTTAATGCCGTGGTGAAACAGATTCGCCCGACCTATCCGATTCCCGGCATGCTCCCGACCGAACCCCAACGGGCGGCGAAGTAGGAAGGGTGAAAGATGAAGGATGAAGGATAAAGGGCGCGAGGGACGGTTGACGTTGTGAGGCGCTGACAAACAAATGAGCACAAACGCACTAGTTTCAATGCTTTTTTTTCATCCTTCATCCTTCATACTTCATCCTTTCGACGCGATGTTTCTTCTCCAGGCCAACACGACCGCCCTATTCAACTTGTCCGATCTTCAACTGATCGCGCCGGAGTTGATTCTGACAGCTTGCGGGTGCGTCGCCTTGGTGATGGAAGTAATTCTCCCTTATCGCAAGAGCAAAGCGACTGCTTATTTTGCCCTTGTGGGTATCGCTCTGGCCGCTGCTTCTTTGGGTGTGCAGTGGTGGTACAGCCGCGACATTTTACCCCTCGATGGCTTCTACGGGATGATTCGTATCGATGGCTTCGCGCTGCTCTTCAAATCCATCTTCCTGGTTGCCGC
>JACCSP010000338.1 GCA_013812905.1 Pyrinomonadaceae bacterium | reverse complement strand
CAACGACTTCAGTACGGACCGTAATTTCGGGGCTGCAGTCATTTCTTAATGTTCAGGCCTCCAAGTTTGCTTGCCACCCGGGTTGTTCCTACCGCTGGCGCTTTCGCGTTCAGGGCAGCTGTGACTTCTACTTCCGAGCACCGTGCGTGTCCGTTGCCTTCCCGCACGTCGGATATGCTAGCCGTCTGAATCGGGTAATTGACGGCAGGGGACTTGCACCCCATTAGATTCGCGACCTTGTCGGCCGCATCCAACCCTTAAAACGGGTAAAAATCAGTGGCAACGCTCTAACCACCGGGCTAAAGCCGCGGTGTGCCTGAGAGTACTACAAGCTAACAGCTTACGGGGACCGAGTCACGGCCATGTGATTTCTCATCAATCGTCGGTTGAGTCTACGATCCGGTCGCTACCGTTTCAATTCTGTCTTGAAACCTATTCACACAGGTCCACGTTACTCATACCGAACTGACCATAGCGTCAGCCCACACGCAGGTGCGGTGGCTCCGGCCAGCGAACGGTCACCCTGGTCGATGGCGCGTTTAATGTGTCGCTGGTCTATCTCACCACGGCCAACTGCCAACAAGGTTCCCACGATAGAACGCACCATATAGCGTAGGAAACCGTCGGCTCTAGCCGTAATCTCAACCATTGGTGCGCCGAAACTTTCATCGGAGCGCCTGGAAACTTCCAGATGACTTATGGTGCGTGTCCTATTCTCGGCGTCCGATTGTGCCGCCGAGAAGGCGGTCCAGTCATGAGTGCCCATGAATATAGAGGCACATGAGTTCATATTTTCAAGATCCAGCCTGCGAGCCTCGTGGTGCGCATAGCGAAGCCAAAATGGGGACATGACCGGACCGTTTACCACTCGGTAGAGGTAAGTCTTCTCCAGCGCCGAATAGCGGGCGTGAAAGTCATCCCCCGCCACTTGCGCCTCCAGAATGCGCAGGTCTTTCGAAACATTTCCGTTGATTGCCGCGCGAAGCTTTTCGGGAGTTACCCCGCGCTTAACTTGAACGCTAGCTACCTGACCTTTTGCGTGAACACCTGCATCGGTTCTGCCGGATCCATGAACTATAACGTCGCGGCCATCGACCACCCTCAGCGCGCGGGTCAATTCTCCCTGAACCGTGCGCAGTTCGCCCTGCATCTGCCAGCCATGAAAATCTGTGCCGTCGTATTGAATGGTGAGCCTGAAATTCATGAGAAGGATGTCGGGTGTCAGGTGTCAGGTGTCAGGTGTCAGGTAGCGGGCAAAGGCAAGAGGCAAAGCAGGAAGCAAAAGCAAGACGCCGATACCTGGCAGCCGGCACCCGGCACCTGGCACCTGGCACCCGGCTCCCGACAGCCCTCTGCCCACTGCCTATTGCGTTTTCCTGCTTCCCGGTTTTATCGCGGCTTCGCCTTGTTTGCACAGTTCGCAAATTGAAGCGTCAACAGATGGCACATCGAGCGTAGCAAGCGCGATGCGCGGCACGCCCACATCAGCTTCGCCCCCTGAACGATCGATTATTGAAGCCGCCGCAACCACGTTTGCACCTGTGGCTTGCAAGGCACTCACCGTGTCGCGCGTTGAACCACCCGTGGTTACCACATCCTCAACAACTATCGTGTTCTCCCCGGGCGAGACCGAAAACCCACGCCTTAGAGTCATCTCGCCGTTTTCGCGCTCAGTCCAAATGAACCGCGCGCCTAGCTGTCGGGCAACTTCATGTCCGATTACGATCCCCCCAATCGCCGGAGAAGCCACCAGCTGAATGTTGTTTTGTTTGAAGTGTTCGGCGATAGACCGACCAAATCTTTCGGCCTCCTCGGGATGCTGCAGCACCAAGGCACACTGCAAGTAGTTAGCGCTATGAAGCCCGCTGGTAAGAACAAAGTGGCCTTCAAGCAGCGCCCCCGTCGCTCTGAATCTCTCAATCACATCTTCGGTTCTCACAATCTGCCTCAATCGAAAATTTAAATGCATGTTACAATTGTTGGCCGATGGCTACGTATCCAAACCTCGTTTCCGACTCAACTCTTGTCCAGGAAACAATTGACTTGTTGCGCGACTGTGGCGGACGCGCTAACGCAGCTGAAATCGTCGACGCGGTTTTTAAGGTTTCGCACATCGACGATGAACTGGCGGGCCTGCTCGTGGCCGATCTGGTCAAAGACGATCGGCGCTTCAGGTTTGTTGATGAGAAAACCATTGAATTGCAAAACGACGACGTCGAATCTCGTCTACTCGACGACCTGGATTTCGTAGTAGTCGACTTGGAGGCCACCGGCGCCAAGATGCCCCCCAACCGGGTTATCGAGTTGGGAGCGTATCGGATTCGTCAGGGGCGCATTGTCGACAGTTTTCTGACCCTCGTAAATCCCGAAATTGCCATTCCTCGTTTTGTCGTCGCGCTCACAGGGATCACCAACGACATGGTAAAGATCGCACCGGTATTCGCCGAAGTCGCCCCTCAGTGGCTGGATTTTGTCAGCGACGCGGTGCTCATTGCGCACAACGCCCCTTTCGACACCAGTTTCTTAAATCATGAAATCTCGCGCGTCTATCCCGGCCATCGGATGATTAATACTCACCTCTGCACGGTTAAGTTGTCGCGGCGCGTCTTTCCAGGGCTAACTAACTATCGCCTTGACACAGTTGCCGAGCATTTCTCGATTCCAATCTTCCACCGACATCGGGCCGGCAGCGATGCGCTCGCCACTGCCGAGGTTTTCCTACACCTGCTTACGCGTCTTGAAGAACAGGGCGTCAAAGATCTTGCGAGCGCTCGAAACTTCCATTTCCTCGAACCCAAAACTGAGGCAACCACCGCGACGCCGCTCCTACCCTTAGTTCCCGGCTTCTAAACTTCCCTCAACGCTTGAATTCGATCTTCGTTTCCAGAGATTTCGAACCAGAAACCCCGCAAGAATTATCACTACCAGTCCGAGCCCAATCCAAGGGTAGTACCTCGTCAGAAACACCTTTGCCTGACCGCCGTAGCGAACTGCGAAGTAGCCTTCCAACAGAAAACGAAAACCACGCCCGACAACAATCGCCACCAAAAACCGTGTCAGGCTGAAGCGAAAAACTCCGGCCGTGATTACAAATAATTTGAAGGGGAAGGGCGGCGGCAAAAGCGAGGCGACCAGTACGGAGAGTACGTCGTAACGATCTATTAGTTCTTTGACCCGGTTCTGTTTCGATTCTGAGAACCTGGCGAGTGCGCGCCTGCCCGCGCGACGCGACGCGCAATAGAGAACCCAACATCCAAGCGTCGATCCGGCGGTGGCAACGAGTGCGTAAAAGACCATCCAACGTGGCTGAGCTGCCGTTAGAAGCAGCATCAAAGCATCCGCACTGCTCGGTAACGGAACAAAGCTTGAATCAAGAACCGCAACCGCGAATAACCCAAACGGGCCAAAAGCGATGAGGTAGTCCGACAGACGCGAAAGGCTTTTTATGAATTCATCGAGCAACAGTTTCACCAAAGTTCCCTTCAGGCGTTGGGATCCTTCATAAAAACTAGTTCTCCGACTTTCCCGTTTGCGCGGCCTTCCTAAACGGAACCTGGCCGGCTTCGATTGACTATGACATAAATGAGCAAGCCAACCAGAGCCACACCGGCGACTATACTGAGAATTACCAAGCCATTGTCTTTCATAAACAATAGCACGCGCCGGCCATAGAAAACTGCGAGGATGCCTTCCACGTAATAGCGAAGCGACCTCGCCAACATCACTGTGGTCAAAAACTTCCAGCGCGGGTATTCCAGCGTGCCTGCAGTAGCAACGAAGATTTTAAAGGGCAGCGGTGGTGGAAGTATCGCCGGGATAGCGATAGCCAGAAAGCCGAACCGCGCATAGGCCCGCTCCACGCGCTGAATGCTTTCGGGCTTGAACCGTTTGTGTAGCAGAGCCTGACCACCGCGTCGCATGATTGAATAGAGCAGCCAGCAACCGAGAACGGAGCCGGCGGCCGCAAAAAGCGGAAAGTAAAAAACGGCGGAGGGATACTTATAGCAACGCCCCACGACCAGGTAGTCATTAATCTCAGGCAGAGAGAGTAACGAGGAATCAAGGGCGCCAATCAGAACCATTGCCGGCGCCGCAATGTACACGGGTACGCTTATTACATAATGCTCCAGCCAGAGTCCAATAGATTCCAACCAGTCCATATCAGTGAAGCGCGCTAAGTAACGAGTAAGCGATAAACAAGAAACAGAAGTCCTGGGACGAGTGTTGTGACCTCAGGCTCATCAAAACACAATTTACGGAGGAAGTGATAGTGCCTGCCAATCAGGCAACCCGGACAGCAATACCCGCCGGCAGACATAACTCGTCCCGCTCTCGCGTATCACTCAACATCCATCACGGTTAGGTCTACTTGGCGGGAACAAAGACGGGCGGCGTATCGTAGGTTACGCCGATGGTAAGACCGGAGTTAGGACTGAAGTTCGTCAAACCCTTAATGCCGGCAAAATCGAAACGCAAACCGGACGCGCGGATCTGCATTCCCAAACGGGCCTCTGATTGAGATTCAGTACCCACTGGGCCGCTGCCTGGACGTGTGTTCACGTGACCGTTGACCTCGCCGGCTAAACTAAATTGCCGGTTGAGGCGGTATATCCCGGCCAGTCCGTAGGTAACGACGTCGTTCTGGGAAAAGAGGGTTGTGGGCGCCGTTAGAATCGCAATACCCAAATTACCGAAGGTATTGAAGCGTCCGTCCTGCCCAAACTTTTTGCCGATCAGGATGGAGCCGAACGCATTAGTTTGATTTAGGCCGATGCCTCGCGCCTGATTGGAATTCGGCAACTGCACGCCAAAACGAAAACCCAGGGAAGGCCCGCGGCTCGTTTCAGCGCGCAGTTTAAATTTTGTGGCCAGGGTAAAGTCGCCGGTATCATTAGCCGAATTTGCCCCGGGTACAAGTTCCAACGGAATCGCGGAGGGATTTGTTGAATTGATACTCAGAAAATTCTGCGCAACGCCTTCGATCTGAAACTCGACGTTGGGTGCGAAACCTATATTAATCCCAATCACACCCACGCGCGTCAGATCTCCGGACAGGCCCGATGCCGGAAACTTCGCGCCCTGGAGAAAATCTATCCCCGCCTCAATTCTCATTGTACCGGGAGGAATGATGTCAACATCTTCCGTAAGCAGGGGGCGTTGCTGGGCGTTACCATTAATCGCCAAGCTGACCAACAACGCGGCTAAAAGAAAACCGCGCACAAGAGTTTGTGATCCGGATGACATTGGCGTGGATTGTAATGGCTGAACTAGCGAAGGGTCAATACGAATCTCATTACGCCATGTAGGTGAAACAAACGATCCACTAAACCACACGAACTAACGCCAAAAAGGCTTAGTGTCATTTAGTGTAAGTTCGTGGGTCGTTCACTGAGTCTCTTAAAGTCCATGCCAACGCAGTGACCACCAGCCTTGTGAATCGAGAGTGCATTGCGATCAGATAGGCTCGAACAGGGATGTACCATTCTTTCGAGAAGAGGGGTAGCCGAAACCTTCCGCAGAGGAGCTGGAGGCTGTGTGCTAGTATTTCCCTTTTACTCTTCAAGACGAGGTTGGTTCCTATGCAGCGATGTCTCGCTCTGTTCTCGGCAGTTTTGCTTGCGATCACCTGTCCCCCGCCTACTTCAGCCCAACAAACCGGCGCCGCACAATCACAATCAGTTCAGGTGCAGGGTTTGCGTGAGCGCGTACTCGTGCGGCGCGATGAACGCGGCATTCCCTACATATCTGCGATTCACATCGAAGACCTGTACTTCGCGCAAGGTTATGCGACCGCTGCCGATCGGCTTTGGCAAATGGATTTGCTACGCCGTACCGCCCGCGGCGAGCTCGCAGAGATCCTTGGGAACAACGCGCTTGAGGAAGACAAGCGCCATCGAACTTTCGGCTTCGCTCAAACCGCCGACGCAGAGCTAGCTCAGGCTACTCCGGCCGCACGCGCGGTCCTCGAGGCCTATACGCGTGGAGTCAATACCTATATCGCAGGGCTCGATGCCAAGGACCTGCCACCAGAATTTCAGATACTCCAGTATAAGCCTCGGCCCTGGACAGCAGCCGATTCGCTGGTCGTGGTCAAACTGTTCTTTGAGTCGCTTTCCTCCACCTGGCGGCTCGACGTCATGCGCGAAGCCTTCGCCGATCTACCTGCGCAAAAGCGCGCAGCATTGATGCCTGTGACGTCACCACTTGATGTATTGGTTGTCGGTAAAGACAGGAGGGAGCTGGCTCTCTCCAAACCGTTTTCCGTTCCGGCAGAACGGACCGTTTCAGCGGACACGCTTCGCTTCCTGAAGATAGACGAAGAGAGGATGTCGCAATCTCTTGCTCGGGTGGGTCTTGCGGCCGAGAACCTGGCGGCGAGCAACAACTGGGTCGTAAGTGGCAAGCACTCCGCATCGGGCAAACCGCTGCTGGCTAACGATCCTCATCTTTCTCCTTCCGCGCCGCCGATATGGCATCTGGTGCATCTGAGCGCTCCTGGATTTAGAGTAGCAGGAGTCACCGCGCCGGGCCTTCCCGGGGTGATAATCGGTCATAACGATCGCATTGCGTGGGGTTTTACCAATGTGGGGCCTGATGTCCAGGATCTCTATATTGAGAAATTCGATCCCGGTAATCCCGGACGTTATCTGACTCCGAGCGGTTGGCGGGATGCGGAAATCCGCCACGAAGAGATCAAAGTACGGAAGGGATTCACCGATTCGGCAACAGACACCGTTACGATTGATGTCACGGTAACTCGTCATGGACCGATTGTATTAGAGAAGGATTCGAAACGTTATGCGCTCAGATGGACGGCGCTGGATCCGAAACTGAACAATGCGATTGGTGTATACCTACTCAACCGCGCGCGGAACTGGCGCGAATTCACCGCTGCCATCCGTAGTTACACGCCGCCGATGCAGAACATGGTTTATGCCGACGTTGACGGTCATATCGGACACTACGCGGCGGGAGTTGTGCCTATCAGGGCGTCGGGCGACGGCAGCGTGCCGTATGATGGGTCAAAAGACGATGGCGAATGGATCAGCTTCATACCGTTCGACAAACTTCCACATCTTTACAATCCGCCGTCCGGCATGATCGTTACGGCGAATCAACGAATTGTTGGCACCGACTATCCATATTTCCTGACCCACTCATGGGCACAACCTTATCGTGCGCGGCGCATTCTCGATCTGTTGAAGCAGAAAAAGAGAATGACAGCCAACGACTTCAGAGCAATTCTGGGAGATACTTATTCAATTGCAGCGTCAGCTTTTGCGCGGGAAGCTGCGAAAAGTCTCAAAGAACAAGCTAGCTCACGGAGCGATGAAAAACTGCGTGAGTCTATCGCTGCCTTTGAAAGGTGGGACGGGCGTCTTAACGCGGAAGCGCGCGTGGCGCCCCTCGTGGCCCAGATGCGCATGGCCTTCCGATCAAAGATCATCATGGGAGCCCTCGGCCCCGAGCGCGCTCGTGTGTTCGCCTGGTCTAACTTCGACACTACCCTGGATCGAATAATCACCTCGCAGCCCAGGGATTGGTTGCCACCAGGTTTCAAAACTTACTCGGATCTCTATCTTGCCTGTTACGAGGAGGGGCGACAGACGCTCACGAAGAGTCTGGGTGGCGATGAAACCAAATGGGTCTGGGGCGAGTTGGTGAAGGCGCGCTTCCCTCACCCGCTCGCCATGGCACCCCTGGTAGGGCTTCCATTCACCGTGCCGCCGGTTCCTCAGAATGGAACAGGAGCATTAGTCGGGGCCACGGTCAACGTAGGCGCGGCAGTTTCGATGCGTTTGATTGCTGACCCAAGCGATTGGGACATGAGCCAACACGGCATCTCTCTTGGCCAATCAGGGATCCCTACCAGTCCGCATTGGACTGATCAACTTGCCGATTGGCGTGCAGTCACGCCACGTGTATTTCCTTTTACCGATGGGGCGATTGAAAAAGCAACCAGGCGAACGATGCTGCTACAACCAAAAGAGCGGCAAGAGACGGCGACCACCCCGTAAGGTGACAACCAGCCATAAGAGGTAAAGTTTGGAAGCCCGCGAAGCGTGGCGACATCATAGGTCCTGCGACAGTGATGACTCGCGCGTTGGTAAAGCCTGTGGCGTGAGCCCCAGGATAATCGGATTTGAGTTTCTAGCCCGGGAAGTGGGCGGCAGCGGCACCGAAAAGAGAGAGATCGTTGATGAAGATTAATGCAGGAACAGAGTTCTTGATCCGCTGTCGCTCGCTGCGCTGGCTGGTTGAATCTAATTTGCTAATTGACCTAATTCAGATGCGCACTCGCGCGGCTATTGTTTCCCACCTGCCGGGGAGATTGTAGACGCTTAGATTGCACTGACCAAAGAAGCCTACGCGGTCGGTGTAACAACCATTTGTTGCCAGTCCGCTTTGCAGGCCGCGGCGATTTTCACGTGGTCTAAAGGGCTATTGAATTAATCCATGACATTTCTCCCCGCAGCTCCGCTATCGCACCGCCATTTCATAATGTCAAGACACGATCCACGAAGGATCACGCAATAGCACGAACAAAATTTCGTGTTGGTTCGTGTCGTTTCGTGGATCGTTCTTGTGGGTGGGTTGCACGGCAAGGGTAGGAATCACTTCCTGCCCTCGACGTGCCTGGCCCGCTCTAACTAGAGACCTGCGGAGCCACATAGCGGACGTATTTCAGGTCGGCAAGTTTCTGCAGGTTTTCAATCGGCAA
>JACCSP010000089.1 GCA_013812905.1 Pyrinomonadaceae bacterium | reverse complement strand
TGGGAGGATGGAACGGTGAGTGGATACCCCTTTCAGTCACGCGTGTTCAAAGGGATAGTAGAACGGGCTTCTCAAAGACAAGCTGAGTTGGGGCGACAAGAGGGGAACCATTGAAGAGACGATTATTTATTCTAGCCTTAGCATGTGTTCTTCTTGCTGTTGGTTTCTTTGGTTTCCGGCCAATCAAGGATATAATTTGCGCCTCCTGCGGGACATGCGCATGTACCGCTACTCCTGGCGCACCTACTCTTGATAGTGTTTGCTATGGCGGCATCCACAAACAAGTGCGGTGGAGCCTAACCTATCGAAACTTTGAAACATTCAAAAACACAGACAACGTTCCTGGGGAGTGCAGCCCTTTCCCAGGTACTTACTGCTGGCCAGACTTTAACACCGCAGAGTTTTATGATGACCCATCGTGGACGACACGGGCGTTTTTATCCAACTTCAGACGGCGGCACGCTGGGATAGTGTTCATGGCGTCTGTGCAGCGGACGGCGGACATTCAACCACCGACACCCATTCCTGTACCATTCCCTCGCCCATTCTGATAGATGTGAACGGGGATGGGTTCGCTCTCACTGATACCGACCGGGGTGCTAGCTTCGACTTCCTGAGCGCGGGCGATGCTAACCCTACAGCATGGACTCAAGCGAGCACGGACGACGCGTGGCTTGCTCTTGATCGCAATGGCAATGAAACGATTGATTATGGGGAGGAGCTTTTCGGAAACGTAACGCCGCAACCCCAGAGCAAAGAGCGCAATGGCTTTCTTGCGCTGGCGGAATTCGACAAGCGGGCAAACGGCGGCAACGCCGACGGAGTCATTGACGCTCGTGACGCCATATTTACTGCTCTGCGTCTTTGGCAAGATGTTAACCAGAACGGGATCTCTGAACCATACGAACTGCACACTTTACCAGACTTAGAAGTTGCATCAATCGAGCGTCGTTACAAGGAGGCAAAGCGCACGGACGAATACGGCAATCAGTTCCGGTATCGAGCGAAGGTCCATGATGCTCACGGCGCAAAGGTTGCCCGATGGGCGTGGGATGTCTTCCTAACCAAGTGACAACGGTCTTCGCGCAAGTGTTTTTTCGATGACCTCGCCGACCGCTTAAAAAATACTCTTCATAAGCCCTCTGATTCGGCCCCAAATCCACTGACTAGCCTCTAGCTAGCTTCCCGCCTCGTTAGTAAGATGTGCAAACGTTTATTAAACTATCTGAGAAGCTACACCTCGTTCTTCCTCATACATTCACCACCTTCCTCGCTAGACTTCGAGCGAGCCTATCAGAATTCGTTGCGGTGATTCCGCGCCTTTGGCAAATCAAATCCATCAAATTTGGTAGCTTGACACTCGCGATGGTGGCCCCTATACTCCGTCACTTGCGCATTACGCCCTGAAACGCGTCCGATGTCATAAACATTATCCTCAAATCAGCAGTCCGGGGAAGGCAATTATCGGGAGAGTTTGATGCCAAATCATAAGTCAGCAGAGAAGCGGATGCGCCAGAACGAAAAGCGCAAGCAGCTCAATCGCAGCAATCGCACCCGGGTCAGAAGCTCTATTAAGAAGCTGCGGGTGGCGCTTGAATCGGGTGACGCGCAAGAATTAAAGACGCTCTTACCGGCAACCGTTTCGACTATTGACAAAGCTGTGCAGAAGGGTGTGCTCCACAAGAACACTGCGGCACGCTACAAGTCGCGGTTGACAGGGAACGCGAATCAGGCGATGACTAAGTAAAGTCTTAACAAAAACTGCAAGTGGCGAGGCGGACCGAAAGTTTGGTCCGCCTCGCTTTTTGCGGGGTGGACAGCGAACAGACTCATATTTCCGAGAGAAGAGTTGAAGAGTGGCCGGCTATTACAAAAGCCTTCGCGAGATCGAAGCGGTCGTAAACGGTTTCGAGTCGTGTACTACCGCCAAAGAGGACTTCACTCACCGCAGCCATCTCACCGTAGCCGCTTATTACCTCCACTCCTCAGAACAGTTCAATGCGACACAAAGAATGCGGGCGGGTTTAGTTCGCTTTCTCGATCACCACGGCGTCGGCAGGGCGAAATTCCACGAGACCCTAACGAGTTTTTGGCTTAGAATTGTTTGGACTTTTCTCGAGCATGGGGATCAGAAACCCTCTCTGCTTGAGACTACCAACGCGGTAATTGAATCGTTGGGAGACTCGCGTTTAGTTTTTGAGTATTACAGCGCAGACCTCTTATGGACGGATGAAACCAGGAACGGTTGGGTGGCTCCTGACCTGAAAGATCTGTAAAAGAAAAGGCAGTCAACCTGACAGCTCACACACCAGCATCTCGAGCTGGAGCCGCGCCCCTTTGAGTCCACCCCCTCCCACCGAGGTTTTAATTGCCAGATCAGCGGCGGCGATCAGTTTAATTCCGTGTGCGATCTTGGCCGGGTCACTGCGTTTGAGGTTGGCGATAAAAGCGTCGCGCTTGAAGGAAGGCAACGGCACTGCGCGAAAGACGTCGTCGCGCGACCCGTGTGTCAAAGCGGCTTTCGCAAGCGCCAGCCGGTGATAGTTTCCAGCAATCGCACCGATCAACATTACCGGTTGGGCGCCAGCCCCCAGCAGCCGGTACAGTGTTTCGAGCGCTTGCTTGCGATTGCGGGCAATTAACTGATCGCCCAGCTCCCAATTTGAAAGCTCTCGCGATCGGCCAATCAAGTCGTCGACCATCTCAACCGTAATCCGTCTCGTCGGCACCGCTGCGGATGCCAATTTATCCAATTCCGAGAAGAGTGTCTGCACGTCTGTGCCGACCAGAATGATGATTTCGCTTAAGGCCTGTTCGTCACCGGTTAACTTAAGTTCTTTTAAGCGAGACTTGACCCAGGTTCTGGCCTCTCCGTCTTTCAGAGCGGGATAATCGACAACCTGGCACTTCTCCAATAAAGTCCGGGCAAGCTTCTTTCGCTTGTCGATATCCTCTGTGTTGAAGACGACCACAGTCGATTCTGACGGGTTGCTTATGTATCGAACCAGCGCCTCTTCGTCGGCCTCGCGGAGTTTGCCGAAGTCCGTAATTTTTACGACTCGCCGTGTAGACATCATCGGCAGCTGGTTGGCCGCCGCGATTGCTTCCTGCGCACCGCCGCTCGTGAGGCTGAAACTAGTCTCATTAAATTCGCGCAGCAGGGTGCCGTTTAACGCTGCATCGCTAATAGCGCGCGCGCCGTTGTCCCGCAGACAACCTTCACAGCCTACAAGCAGATAAACGGAAGCCAGCCGTCCTTCTTTCAGCGAACGTTCCAGCTCAGAGCGGGAAAAAGTTCTCATTTCGTTTGTTCAGGTTCTACGGCGTTGATGAGGGTGGAGACAATACTCTCAGCGAAGCTTCGGGCCATACGTTGCACGGCCGGATCTTCTTCGCTGAAGAAGTTGCGCGGGTCATTAGCAAACTCGAACTCGCCACGAAAGACAAAATTCTGATTATCGTAGAGCACCCGATTCTCGGCCAAGTCGCGTACGGTTACCGCGGCCTCGATGGTCACTTCAAAGATTCTGGCGCGGCCTTTGTCATCCAGCAATACGCCGGCGAAGCTGAAGCTCTTAATGAGCCCTTCAATAACCGCATCTGCACCTTCGCGATCACCTTGCACACGCAAACCGCGCCCGCGGTGAATCAACTCGTCGATAACGGCTTTGGTGAATCTTGACTCGATCTTGAAGCGCAGAGCGCTGTTTTGAAACGCGGGCACGGCCACGCTGCGGATGCGTTGGGGCAACTGGTTCTTCGTGACGGGCTTGTAACACTCGGTAAAACCTGACACGCAAAGAAGCATTGCGACAAACGCGGCAGGGCGAAGAGTTGTATGCATTAGAAGCTTCTCTCTTAGTTGAAGTCGGGATTCTCTCTCACATCAATCAGTTAGGCAAGGTGATAATGAATTCACGTGATGTTGTTAATAGCGTCGGTGATGCGCACGGTCTCGACAGCAGCTTTCACGTCGTGTACGCGGACGATGTGAGCACCCCGCAAAACCGCTGTAGTGATAGAAGCCATGGTTCCATGGAGTCGATCTGTGGCCGGAGCGTTGTTCAGCAAGCGTCCGATGAAAGACTTTCTGGAAGTGCCGATCAGGATAGGAAAGTCGGAGAAAGCGTGGACGAGCTGATCGATTCTGGCTACGAGTTCTATGTTTTGTTCCTGAGTCTTCCCGAAGCCTATCCCTGGGTCAATAACGATTGATTCCCGTTTGACTCCCCGCCGTTCAGCAATCGCGACGCTGCCGAGCAGGCTGTTGGTTACTTCCTCAAAAACATCAGCCATGGGCGGCAGCCTTTGCATCGTGGCGGGGGTGCCGCGGGAATGCATGAGCACTAGGCCCGCGCCCGATTTCGATACTTCGTCGGCGATATGAAAATCAAATCGCAGTGCGGAGATATCGTTAACGATTGCGGCCCCGGAATCGAGAGCAGCCCGCGCTACCAGGGCCTTGGTTGTATCGATGGAAATTGGAATACTGGTGCATTTGGTTAACTCTTTGATGACGGGCAAAATGCGTCGAAGCTCGTCCTCGGGGGAAATCAGGTCCGCACCAGGACGGGTCGATTCGCCACCCACGTCGATAATGTCTGCTCCTTCGGCAATCATCTGCTCGGCATGTGCCAGAGCTTTTTCAGGTGAGAGGAATTGTGCACCGTCACTGAAGCTGTCGGGCGTGACATTCAAAACGCCCATTATCAATGTGTGTTTACCGATCGGTAGAATGCGACCAGCGATGTGCCATTCACGAACCATGTGACCATGATAGAGCGGAAGAGGGAGAAGTAGAAAAAGGTCAGAGCGAACTGCTTCAGAACCGCGAGCGGTAGCGACCGGATGCCAGCACTGACTTAAGAGGTAACCAGCACTACAGTACCGCTCGCGGTTCTGTATGTGGTTGATTTCTCGCTGAGTGGAGGCATCCGGTCGCTACCGCTCGCGGTTCTGTAAAGGAAAAGGGGAACGGTTATTTTCCCATTCCCCTGTTTCGCAGTTTACCCGTTTACCGATTACTTACGCGGGTGCCGGATTCCCACCGGTAATGGGAGGCAGAATCGGCTTCAGCGGCTTTGCTGTCGGCTCTTTCAACTGCGGCCGGTCTTGACTATCAGATTCTGATACCGGCTGCTGTTCATCGAGCGGCAAGCCAGCGACGATCCGCCGGATCTCGACCGCATCGAGTGACTCGCGTTCAAGCAGGCATTCAGCGAGACGGACCATCGTATCGCGCTCTCCCTCGATGATGTCGCGAGCGCGCTGATACTGGGCAGTGACGATTTGTTTCACTTGCTGATCGATCTTAATGGCCGTATCTTCCGAGAAGTCGCGATGCTGAGCGATTTCGCGGCCCAGGAAGATCTGTTCTTCCTTTTTACCGAAGGTTAGCGGACCCATTTCAGACATGCCATACTCGCAGACCATCGCGCGAGCCAACTCCGTAGCTCGCTCGATGTCATTCGATGCGCCGGTGGTGATGCTGCCCAGGAAGGTCTCTTCGGCCAGGCGGCCACCCATCAAAATCGCAATCTGACCCAGCAGGTACTCTTCAGTGTAATTGTGCCGGTCGCCCTCAGGCAGTTGCTGCGTCAGACCCAGCGCCATACCGCGCGGGATGATTGTCACTTTGTGGACCGGATCGGCATTGGGAACCTTCAACCCGACGAGCGTGTGACCTGCTTCGTGATAAGCCGTGACGCGCTTCTCCTCATTTGAGATCACCATGCTCTTGCGCTCCGCGCCCATCAGGACCTTATCCTTCGCGAGTTCGAAATCGGACATGGCTACCATCTTCTTGTTATAGCGCGCGGCATTTAAGGCCGCTTCATTCACAAGGTTAGCCAGGTCGGCGCCAGTGAAGCCTGGCGTGCCGCGGGCAATCACGCTGATGTCAACGTCCTCTCCGAGGGGAATCTTGCGAGTGTGAACTTTTAAAATGCCTTCACGGCCGCGCACGTCGGGCCGAGAGACGACAACACGTCGATCAAATCGCCCGGGCCGCAGCAGAGCAGGATCCAGTACATCGGGTCGGTTAGTCGAGGCGATCAGGATCACACCGTCGTTGGACTCGAATCCGTCCATCTCGACCAGCAACTGGTTTAACGTCTGTTCGCGTTCATCATGACCGCCGCCTAGACCTGCGCCTCGATGACGTCCGACTGCGTCGATCTCGTCTATGAAGATGATGCAGGGCGCATTCTTCTTGCCCTGCTCAAACAGGTCGCGCACGCGGGAGGCGCCGACGCCCACAAACATCTCCACGAAATCGGAACCTGAAATGGAGAAGAAAGGAACGTTCGCTTCCCCCGCAATCGCACGGGCAAGCAGCGTCTTTCCGGTTCCCGGCGGACCCATCATTAGTACGCCTTTGGGAATGCGGCCGCCGAGCTTCTGAAATTTCTGTGGCTCTTTGAGGAATTCGATGATTTCCTGGAGTTCTTCCTTGGCTTCTTCAACCCCGGCGACGTCCTTAAACGTGACGCGTTTCTGCTGGTTGTTAAGCAGCTTGGCTCGTGACTTTCCGAAGCTGAGGGCCTTGTTCCCTCCAGACTGCATCTGCCTCAGCATGAACACCCAGATGCCGATAATAAACAGGAGGGGCGCCCAGGTGATCAGCATCGGCCAAAAATAGTTGCTGTTCCCCGACTCGTCTTCAACCTTCTCAACCCGTTTCTGGCCGTTTACCAAGTCGCGCGCTTCTTTCAGGACCTCGGCCTTCGTGTGCTCGTTGGTAAGCTGGGCGGTGAATTGGTTACCGCGACTATCAACCGCGATAGCCTCATTCTGTTTGACTGTCAGCGATTTCAATTCGCCGACGGTCATAATCTTCTGCTCCAAAGCGGTTAGATCGATTGCCTGAGAATTTTTGCTGTTAGGATTGACCAGTTTGTAAAGGAGCAGCGCTCCAGCCACGATTAGCAACCAGAAGATAATTTGTCTAGCAGTCGAACTGAGTGTCATTAAAGCCTCCGACGCCGATCATAACCTAGATGAGCATCCTTTGTCTTTCCCGCAACCAAAATACCCGCTCGCCCGAAAGATTTTGACTCTGTCGGTCCGTAAGCTGGGCTTGGATGCAGCCCTGCCGGTGGCAGGTTGTGCCACTTGCTAAACCAAGCGGCACTGATTGAGAGGGGAATAAGAGCTGTTTTACTAGTTTACCTCTCAGAGCAGGAGCACATCAGCAAAAGCGAAACCGCCGTCCTTTAACTCCGGCGGTATCAGTTCCGATTCTAGAGATTGGGACAGGGTTTTTCAACCCTTTTTATTGGTGGTCACCCTGGCGTCCAGTTCCAGCCATCCTCGCTTCCTCACAACTTTGCCGCCATCTGGCAATTCTGCAATACGCCCGCCACGCTTACCTTCAATCAACCTGTCGACCGCCACCAGGTGGACCATTTCCAGTCGACGCAGGTCCCCTCGCCCCTGAGAAATCCACTGCCGCAGGGCCCGCCTTCGCACTGCCGCCGGAGCACTCGCAAGGACATCTACGTTAAGAGGTAGTGGTTTGCCCCAGTTTTTGAGCAGTGTTTGGTGACTCGCGAGCCTCAGAAGTTTGGTGGCTTCATCTGAGAGTGCTCCGGCATCTTCGCGCAGTAAAGTAGCTGTCCGAGAAAGGGTCAGCACAATCTTGTTATTAAAAGACTGCATCAGCGGTAGAAGTTGCTTGCGAACTTTCACCCGGGCGTATTTTTCGTCCTGATTCATCTCGTCAATGCGAAACTCGACTTTCCGCAGGCGGCAGTAGTTTTCGGCATCAGCGCGGCGTGCCCACGAAAGCAGAGGGCGAGCCAGCTGAATCGAAGATTTCGAGTCGATGAAGCGCACGGGTTCAATGCCGCTCAGGCCTTCTGCGGCACTGCCTCGCAACAGGCGCAGCAAAATGGTCTCCGCCTGATCGTCCAGCGTATGAGCGGTGACGACCAGAAGCGAGTGATTTTCTTTCGCGATCTTCTTGAGAAATCCGTACCGGGCACGGCGGGCGGATTGTTCAAGGTTATCGCCGCTCCTGGCCGCTCGTTTCTTAACGTCGGTGCGCCGTTTGACGAACTCATGCCCCAATTCACTAGCCAGATTCTGAACCCAGACCGCATCCTCCCGGCTAGCTTTTCGTAAACTGTGGTCAAGGTGAGCGACGAGAAGGGTCAGCGACAGCTTTTTCGCGTTCACCAATTCGTCCAGTGCCAAAAGCAATGCGGTTGAATCCGCTCCTCCCGAGACAGCCACAATCACCTGAGTGTAGCTGGTGGAGAGCTTAAGGAAGTCCCATGAGCGAAGAAGGCGTCCCGCGAAATCAGAGATTTCCGAGATGGCGGAAGTTCCTTTGGCTGGTGAAGTTTTCATCCCAATGATTGTCAAACGTGGGCGCAGGAGCGTCAACTCCAGGCGCACCGTCGGCTGCTAGAAGGGTTGGTGCTGTTGCCATTCCTGAGGGAAAGTTCTTGACTCTGGACTTGGCTCAAAGGGTTTATTCTCAGCAAGGTGACGAAATGGAGTCATCGGAGGTGAGAATTGGACAGCTCGCGGCGCTCACGGGAGTCAGTCTGGACCAGCGTGACCAGTATAGACATTGCGATGGATGCAGTTGGAGTCAAGCAATCGGAGGAAACGCGGTTTCGCATTGGCAACTACACTAAGGCGCCACGAATTGAGCGATCGACTTTATGCCGTTGGTCAGCAGCAAACTCGCAAATGAAAAAGTCACCATAGACGATTCCTCGCCGGAGTTACGGCACGCATTCGCGTCGAGTTTGACAAAGGCAAGTTCGTGAAGGCGGACCCGGAGTCAACTATCCTCTTTCTGGGCGATGGTTGAGGGGCCATCAATCTCTTCAGGTCTGAAGAGGCACTGCAGAAATGGCTGGAACGCTATCCGACTCAAGGACAGACGACGCGGGACAATAACGCAGGCGTTGGAAGAAATTAAGAAACGAGAGAAGAATTGAACCTGTCGCGCTGAATGCTATTGTGAGCGCTCCTAGTAGACCACCTGGTCAAAAGACGCGGCGGGTACGGCGATCGACACTCATTCCTTCATCGAGAGTTAATTTCGAGACTCTGCTTGATCCGCCTTCTTTTTCGCAATTTCGAGAATCTTGGAGATCACCGGTCAATCCCGTTCGACAGTTGCTTCAGAATTCTTAATAAAAAGATCCTACGCAACAAGACTTTGCAGGCTAAGTCGTCGCACATCAGCAGCCTTCGCGCCGGCTCAGTCAACGACCTAACTAAGTCAAGACTCCGACGCTCGACGACTTGACTCCTAGCGTATTAGACTCATCACTGTAGCTCGCCTAAGGGCCTGATCCTTCATCGGAACATAGAGCCGATTTTGATTGAAGTCTGGCAGCAAACTCCAGCCTTATAACTATCCCGATGCCTAATCCAGAGTTGACTCGATCCGCTCCTCTGAGGAAAAAGAGCTGAAGCCGCTGATCGATTCCGGTTAGTCTGCACGTGATGCTCACTCCCAGTTCGTATTGCATTCTTTAACTTGTCGCGCAGTCTTTGCTTTAATTGCAACTAGGTCGATTGCGGCAGGACGAAAGTGACATTTATCAATGTTAGTGAAGGGTTGATGTCGGGTTAGAAAGCGTCCGCGGCGCCACGACTCTTCTTGGGAGGAAGATTCCTGGACCTGTGCTGCATTGGGGTGAGGCCATAAGCAAACTGGAAGTCTCTACAAAAATGGCTTTCGTCATTGATTCCCACCTTATGCGTGATTTCCTTGACGCTCATTAGGGTATTTTCCAGAAGTTCTTTTCCTTTTTGGAGTCTGAGAGCCTTAAGGTACCTCGCTGGCGGTATTCCCGTTTCTGCCTTGAACAACCGGCAGAAGTATTCCCTAGTCAGATGAACCTCCTGAGATATTTTTTGCAACGTTAGCTTCTGACCGTAACGCTCCTGCATGAGGACCAACGCAATTCCGACTCTTAGATCCATTTTTCCCGCTCCAGTTTCCAACGAAATCACCGCCATTTGGCGAGATGAGGAGTTAAAGGACTATTAGTGTGGGGCTCGGTTCTACATTCTGGTTCGACCCCGGCGTCTTTCAGCACGACCGCCAACCGGGTGTCTCACAGAACAAAAGATCAAGCTTGCCGGGAGGGGCCCGATAACGGCGGAAGCAAAGCTGCTACTTCCGAAAGACACAGCAAGACCTCTCGAAGGATACTTGCCCATTCACAGGATCCTGCTGGTAACTTGACATCCAAGCTGCCCAACCATTCTAATCTCGGGCATCCAATTGGACATCAAAGTTCTCTAAGACCTCTCCCGCGAATTAGTTTCACGAGGAAAATTATGAAATTTCGACAGTCATTGTGTGCGCTGGCCATAGCGCTGTTTACGCTGCAGGCCGTGCCTGTCTTCGCTGTTGACGAAGGCATGTGGCCCTTCAACAACGTTCCCCGGGCGGATATCAAACGCAAGTACGGATTTGAAGTTACAGACGAGTGGCTGCGGAGAGTACAAGTCGCCTCGGTCCGGTTCAACAACGGGGGTTCCGGTTCCTTTGTTTCGCCGAATGGGTTGGTGCTAACCAATTATCACATCGTTGAAGACATTGTGGGGGAACTCAGCTCGGCCCAAAAAGATTATGCCAAGGAAGGGTTTGTCGCCCGTACTCAGGCTGACGAACTAAAGGCGCCGAGCCTCGAGTTAAATGTCTTGGAGAGTATTGAGGACGTCACCGGCAGGATTAATGGCGTTGTCAATTCCGGCATGACGTCCGTTGAAGCCAATGCTGCTCGGCGCGCGCAGATTAGCGCCATAGAGTCAGAATCAGCTCAGGCAACCGGGCTGCGCAGCGACGTGGTCGCGCTTTACCAGGGCGGACAGTACACCCTCTATCGATACAAAAAGTACACCGACGTGCGCCTGGTCTTTGTGCCGGAGTTCCAGGCCGCATTTTTTGGCGGCGATCCCGACAACTTCAATTTCCCTCGCTACAACGTCGACATGGCGCTGGTAAGGGTCTACGAGAACGACCAGCCGGTAAAGGTGGCGAAGTACTTCAAATGGTCCAAGGCCGGAATTAAGGCCGGAGAGTTGGTGTTTGTAACCGGACATCCGGGGACCACTTCTCGACTTAATACGGTGGCCCACCTCCAATCGCTGCGTGACGTAAGCATTCCCCTCGTGCTGCGGATGCTCGAAACGCGCCGCGACATGCTGAAGAAGTATATGGCCCAGGGCGAAGAGCAGACCCGTCTCGCGCAGAGCGAACTGAATAGCGTTGAAAACTCGATCAAGGTCTACAAAGGTCAGATAGCTGGACTCCAAGACAAGAGCCTAATGGCTAAAAAGCTCAAGGCGGAGCAGGCGCTCCGAGCTTCAGTCAACGCCAACCCCAGAAAAAAGCAAGAATATGGCGATGCCTGGGATGCTATAGCCAAGGCTCACAAAGACTACGTAAGTTATGCGCGCGAACGTCGCTTCATTGATCTTGCTGCTGCCTTTAATAGTGTGTTGTTCGGCTACGCGCGCACTCTGGTGCGCATGGCTGAGGAGAGTGAGAAACCAAACGCTCAGCGTCTGACGGAATTTGCCGACGCGCGGCGGGCGTCGCTGGAACTAGCTCTCTATTCCACCGCTCCCATCCATGAGGATTTCGAGAAACTTAAACTGGCCAACTCCCTGGAGTTCATGAAGAGCGTTTATGGTGCGAATGATCCGTTGGTCCAAAGAGTACTGAAGGGTAAAACTCCGGAAGCGCGCTCCGCAGAATTGATTGAAGGGACCAAACTGAAGGACTCCGCGTATCGCAAACAACTAGCTGCTGGCGCTCGCAAGGCCATTGAGGAATCAAACGATCCAATGATTGATCTGGCGCGCAGCATCGATAGGGAAGCGCGCGGGGCGCGTAAGCGCTACGAAGATGAAGTGCTCGGCGTGGAGCGCACCAGTTACGGAAAGATTGCGCGCGCGCTGTTCGAGACTGAAGGCACCAAGCTTTATCCGGATGCAACCTTCACCCTGCGACTTTCTTACGGGGCCGTGAAGGGTTATTGGGAAAACGGAAAGTTTGTACCACCGTTTACTACGCTGGGTGGTCTGTATGCCCGGGCTGCGAAGTTCAAGTACAAGTTTCCATACGTCCTGCCACCTCTGTGGAAGGGGCGGAAGCCGATGGTTAAACTGGAGACACCCTTCAACTTCGTTTCCACCAACGACATTGTCGGGGGCAACAGTGGCTCGCCGGCGATTAACAAGAGGGGAGAACTTGTCGGTTTGATCTTTGATGGCAATATCCAATCGCTGGTCGGCAACTTTGACTACGATGAATCGGTTAATCGCTCGATCTCGGTCGACGTGCGCGGAATGTGGGAAGTGTTGCGCAAGATTTTCGGTGCCAACGAAATAGTGGATGAATTAGCGAAGGCTTAAGTACCGCCCAGGTTGATGTCTCGACGTTGAGAGTCCAACATCTCTCACCTTCTTCAACCATCCCCGGCCTCCCTCGTAGTAATCTGTCTCCGATCATCGTGGATTTGGCCTTGGCTGAGATGGATCGGGTCGAAGCGGCTCGTCGGATTTATGAGATGCTCAAGCTTTCCACATACCCATCTTTGTTGTGAGGCTTACCTGACCAGTAGCTCGAGGCGGAGGTTTCTGCGTCAGGTTGCATGGAGGTCTTTTGGTGAACCTTTGACTTTGACTCTTTGTTAAAAACCATCAACGTCACATTTGGCGAACGCTGAAAACTCTAACGCACCCTTGCGTGCCAGTGCGCTGCCTTGTCACTATAGTCTGGCTAATTGCTTCTACCAACTGCCGAGCTTCGCAAATTCCATTGTCCTGGCCTCTTTGCCCGCAGCTCGTTTTGTAGTAACCTTGGCCGTTGGCGATTTGGATCGAAATATGCACCACATACATCGTAGAATAGTCGTTAGGATGTCAGGCTTATGAATCTTAGAGTTGCCGTAGTATTGACCCTAATCATCGGAAGCATTGCTTGTGCCACGAGACTCAACTCGTCTTTGGGAGCCGGCGACCTGAAGCCTCGGAATTCGCCGGTCGCAGTCGGTCAGATGGCTCCCGACTTCACGCTCGAGGACCAAAGCAATCGAAAAGTTACGCTCTCCTCCGCGCGTGGCAGCATGGCCACAGTACTTGTCTTTTATCGAGGCAACTGGTGACCCTACTGCGCTCGGCAGTTGGCCGATCTACGTTCACTTGTAAAACAAGAAGATCAGGTTCGCTTTTATGCAATTAGCGTTGACAGTCCCGCCGAAAGCAAAAGTTTTGCTGAGCAGATTGCCGCCGACGGCAAAGGAGAAGTTAACTTTCCGATTTTGTCCGACCCCGCTCATCGCGTAATCGACGCCTACGGAATCCGCGACTCGGCTTACAACGGGCAGAAGTTTGAAGGCATTCCGCACGCCACGGTTTACATTATCAATAGGGATGGACGAGTTGCCTGGACCTTGGTAGAAACTGACTACAAACTGCGGCCAAACAACCAAGAAGTAAGCGCGGCACTGAAGAATTTAAGAGGCTCCAGCGGTAAATCCACCCGGGTGCTAACCTCTCAACGAAAATTACTAATCAATACGACGTCGCTCGCGACCATGCCGCGGGCTACAAGGAGTTGCTTACCATCGCGCGACCAGTCAAATGAGAAGATGCGTTCAGCCTTGAACGTGGTCAGTTGTCTGGGCTCACCGCCGTTGATTGCCTGAAGCCAGATGTTAGAAACACCCGCGCTCTTACCAACGTAGGTCAGAGCGCGTGCATCCCTCGTCCAGCGGGGCGGCACGAGCGACACTTCTCCCCGGAGAATTGGCGACTCAAAAATGCGCGTTGGCTGTCCACCTTCGAGGGGGAAGATTGCCAGTTTGAGGGGCGAATTTGATTGTTCTTCGCGATAGAGGCTGGCCACCGATCTACCTTCGGGCGAGAAAACCCCAGTGGTGGTATATTTCTCGGTGAGCTGCTGAGGAGCTCCGCCGTCAATCGAAACGCGCCAAAGCGTTGGTTTGCCTGCTCCCAGCAGTGTGTAAACGACCCACTTGCCGTCCGGCGAACATTGAGGATGGTCCTCGCCGCTGCCCCTGGTTAATTGTCGGGCGTTGCCCCCATCGATGTCGGTGCGCCAAATGTTTGATGCTCCGGCCCGATTCGATGCGAATATAATGAAACGGCCATCGGGTGAAACCGCAGGGTGATTGTTGATACGCGAATTTTCCGTCAACTGCTTTTGATTGATGCCATCGGCTGCCATTATCCAAAGGTCAAGGTTGCCGCTGGCCTTTGAGGCGTAGATGATTTTCCCCTCGGGAGTTGAGGCGAGGCCACCGTGGCCATCAATCTTTCCCGCCCCGGTGGTGGTTCGCGTTGCCAGATTGGCATCACCATTCGGGACAATCCAAATGTTTGAGCTCGTCTCCGACTGCACGGTGACCATTCGATTGGAGTCGGTGGTCAAACTAACCCCGGTGTAATTATTCAAATCGTTCGTAACATGACGCGCTTCACCCTGAGGATAAGAGACATACCAGATCTGTTGCGCATTAAAACTACCCGACTCTTGTTCCGAAGCGACAACTATTAGGCCATTCCCATCCCCTATCCAAGCCAGCTGGCCCATAACTAGCCAGCTCTGAGTTCCAATCTGTTTTTCCCTGCCGCTTTCCAATGCTACCTCAATAATGTAGGTGGTGTAGACGGGAACAAAACTCCCGGCGCTGCAGGCGATTGTTTTTCCATCCGGTGACCACGATACAAAACGAAAGAAGTTTGGCAATTTGCGAACCGCGAGTTTGCGTTCGCCGTCGCCGTGTGCGCTGGCAATCATTAAGGCATCTTCTCCGGCGTCGGGAAAGTTTCGAATGAAGGCCAACTGCTGCCCGTCCGGTGAGAACGTGACAGCGCTGCCCACATTTGAGATTAACCTTCGTTCGTTTCCGCCCAGTACCGGAATTTGATAGAGGTTAGATGTGGAGTTGTTCCTCTCAGCAGCCACGTAGTAGATGAAATCCCCATCTCGCGAAAAACTCAGTCCGGCATATTGCACGTCAGATGGCGGCACGATCTCCACATCACTGTTGGTATTGACCTGGCGCACTCGCAAACTCTGCCGTCCGCTCTCGCTTGCAACATGGACCAGGTATTTGCCATCAGGCGAGATGGCCGCTTCATCCGCAGTGCCCGTACTTGTCAGACGGGCGATCTTCATAGTTCGCGAAGAACTAGCAAGGTTGCTGGACGATATCTGTGTGGCGTTCCACCGGTAAGCTACAGCCAGCACAATCGCCAGCGCCGCTAAGCCGATAACTCCGAGGACAGAGGCGAGGACCTTGGGATGAGATTTGATTTCTCCCACGAGGTATTCGGCCGTCGAGTTAGACTTACCGCCGTAAAGTTCGGCAGTGCGCGAACTCGAAAGAGAATTAGTTGGCCGTTTGGTACCTAAACCTGATGCTTGCAATAGTTGCGGAGACGGTTGTTGAGCAAACTCCATTTCGGCACTAAGCTCCAACTCCCGGCGCAAATTTTTAAGATCGAGGGCCAGCTCTTTGGCCAACTGATATCGTTCTTCGCGATCCTTGCGCAAGGCTTTGCGCACGATCCTTTGCAGTTCGCTTGGGAGGTCGGGTGAATGTCGTTGCAGGGGTAAAGGCTCGGTCGTCAATATCGACGCCAAAATGTCACTTCCGGTCTGGCCCTCAAAAGGAAGCCGGCCGGCCGACAGTTCGTAAAGAAGCACCCCCAGACTCCAGATGTCGGTTTGTTCATTTACTTCCAACCCGCGCGCCTGTTCGGGAGACATGTACCTCGCCGTGCCCATGACCTTTCCAGGATCAGTGGACACCACTTGCACCGTAGCCGCCTCGGAATCACTATGCAGCCCCTGTGCCTCAGTAAGCTTGGCGAGACCAAAGTCAAGCACCTTTACATAACCGTCGCGGCGCAGCATCACATTCTCTGGTTTAACGTCACGATGGACGATGCCGGCCCTATGGGCCGCAGCCAGTGCGGAAGCGATTTGGCTACAGATGTCCAAGACCTGTCCGAGCGGCAACGGCTCTTTTGCCATGAATTCGCGCAGCGAGACGCCGTCAATGAATTCCGTAACGATAAAATGGGTATCGCCTTGTGAGCCAATCTCGTGGATGGTAAGAATGTTCGGATGGTTTAGGGCAGATGCTGCAAAAGCCTCCTGCTTAAAGCGGCGCAGGCGTTCCTCGTCCAGGGTGAATTTCGGCGGAAGCAGCTTTAGCGCCACTGGACGCCGCAGTTGACTGTCGTGGGCAAGAAAGACCTCACCCATCCCGCCCACACCGAGTAGCGAGCGGAGTTCATAACGTCCGAAACGTTTTCCGACGAGAGTTGACATGTTTTTGGCGGGGCGGATTTCTCTGGCTCAACGCTTTCACGACCCAGCCGGGATGTTTGGCGTTGACTAAGCTTAGTCTGCCTAGGCCAAGATTGACTTCCGGGCCGGCAAGCGCAAGCTCGCGTAGTGTAGCAGACAAACTAGAAGGTGAGTTGAGAACAACCGAAGCAAACCAGAATCTTAGTATGAACGAGGCGGCCCAATCGGCCCTTCCTTAACTGACTAAAGCCTCTGCGCTTGCCTATCCAAACTGCGCTTCGCCTTTAAGAAGCGACGTATGTGCGGAAAACAGGCTTGATCCACAATTGCCTTACCGAAAGCCGGAGTTGCTTGCGTCTGAGGGTCCATCAAGAACATGAAGTCACTCCAACACTACCTTCGTATTGATTCGTGCGGTTCCTGTGGATCGTCACTGCTCCTGAAATTACTCTAGAAGAACTTGAGGATTTATTACACAGAGTTCACCCCAAAAATGGCGCCCCCCAACAAACAGTCCGCTTGCCCACATTTTGAGCTGCTAGCGAAAGGGTGTCAGGCTTTCTCGAGTCCAGCGTATTTCTGCACCAGCTTCTTTTGACCGTAACCGGGGAAGGTCACGGTAAGTTTCAGTGAATCGCCAACACCTTCACGACGAAGGACCAGTCCCCGGCCGTACTTGACGTGACGGACGTAAGAACCGGGGGAGAACTCTGATGAGTTAGTTGGATGTGTATCAGTAATTGAGGGGGGTGAACTCGATGCCGGAGCTCGGGAACCGGGTGACGCGTGCCGCTTAACTGTCGTCGCGCGGCGCGTTTCGGAGGTCGGGCGACCCATTTGTTGGTTTCGTTGCTTGAAGAACTCGGCAATTGAGTCGACACTGTCATAGGTCTTACCGGTAAACTTCTTCCGTTCTTTCCGATACTCCCCTTTCTCATATTCAATGGTGGAGGATCCGCGAGCGAATGACAACCAGGAATTGCCGAGCGACAAATCTTCCAATAGCTCGACCGGCATCTCATTCAGGAATTGAGATGGTTCCGATGCCAACTCCTCGCCATAGACGCGGCGCTTCATGGCGTGTGTGACATAGAGATATCGTTCCGCGCGTGTCATGGCGACGTAGCAAAGACGTCGTTCCTCTTCTAACTCTGCCGGGTCCGTTGCCGAACGCGAGTGCGGAAAGAGCCCATCCTCCAGCCCCACAATAAAAACCAAGGGAAACTCGAGCCCTTTCGCCGAGTGTGCGGTCATCAGAGTAACGGGCGCATCGCGTTTATACTGGTCCGCATCAGAGACAAGTGCTGAATGGTCGATGAACTCGCGCAAACCCTCGATTCCTTGATCGTCATAATCTACGGCTGCGTTTACGAGCTCCTGCAGGTTCTCAAGCCGCGCTTCCGCCTCGTCTGTGTTTTCAGACTTGAGCGCGTTCTCATAGCCGGTATCAAGAATTGCAGTTTTGACAATATCTGAAACGGGCGAGGAGGACGAAAGAGAGAGCGAGGGGGCGGGACGAGGGGATGCTGAGACGGAGCGATGGGGGGATGCGGAGGCTGCTTCGCGTTCTACCGCGCGAATATGGATCTGTCTTTTTTCCGCATCGCCCCGTCTCCCCGTCTCCCCGTCTTCGCTGTCAGCATCGGAAAAACTGGGGACATTGGGCGTTGGACTTTGGACCGAACCAGCCAGCTCACCCAGCCTGAGGACAATCCTGCGGAAGGTCATAAGGGCCGAGACTGCGCGCGCGCTCAGCTTCTCCGGTTTGTCAATCACGAGGGAGATGGTTTCCCAGTGTGAGAGGCCAGTGTCTCTCGTTCGCCGGTCAATCTCTTCGAGGGTCTGTTTGCCGATACCGCGGGGCGGGCTGTTGATCACACGCGCCAGGGCAATTGAGTCATGCGGATTCAGCGCCAGCTTGAGATAGGCGATGACGTCGCGCACCTCCATCCGCTCGTAAAATGAAAAGCCGCCTACTATGTTGTAGGCAAGCCCCGCGCGGCGCATCGCCTCTTCAAACACACGCGACTGGGAATTTGTTCTATAAAGCACGGCTGCTCTAAGATCAAATTGCTCGCGGCGCTGCTCAAGGATCTTTGATGCGACGAAGCGGGCCTCGGCCTCAGCGTCGAAAGCTTGATAGTAGCGAACTCGTTCGCCGGGCGGATTTGATGTCCACAGCTTCTTCCCCTTACGCTCGATGTTGTGTTTTACGACCGCGCCAGCGACGTCAAGAATGGTCTGAGTCGAGCGATAGTTCTGCTCCAGTCTGATGATCTTCGTGTTCGGGAAGTGTTGTTCGAAGTTCAGAATGTTGGCGATGTCGGCACCGCGCCATTTATAGATCGACTGGTCCTCGTCCCCCACCACGCAGATGTTTTGTTGTTTCTCGGTGAGAAAACGGATCAAAGCGAACTGCAGCGAGTTTGTGTCCTGGTATTCATCGACCAGGATATAACGAAACTTGTTGTTGTATTTCTCGCGCACCTCCGCGTCTTTTCGCAGCAGCCGCACGGTTTTGATCAGCAGATCGTCAAAATCGAGCGCGTTATTGGCGTGCAGCCGCTCTTCGTAAAGCTTGTAGACACGGGCAATCGAAGCGCGGCGTTCGTCCACATAGTCAGCCCGTGCTGCATATGCGTCCACGTCTTCTCCTCGGTTCTTGGCTCCGCTGATGGCCCCTTGCACGGCGCGCGGCGCCAGCTTTTTATCGTCGTAGCCGAGCTCTTTGGTGCAGTTTTTAATAAGACGGAGGGAGTCGTCCTGGTCGTAGATAGTAAAGGTCTTACTGTACCCTTCGTTTAACTTTTCCATGTCCTGACGCAGGATGCGAACACAGAGGCTGTGGAAGGTCGAGACCCAGGGCATACTCGACAATTCCTGCCCACGCAGGAGTTGTTGCACCCGCGAACGCATTTCCTCGGCAGCCTTGTTTGTAAAAGTTACGGCGAGAATATTCCACGGCCGCACTCCCTTCTCTGCAATAAGGTAAGCAATGCGATGAGCAATGACCCGCGTCTTGCCTGAGCCAGCCCCGGCAAGGATTAGGAGCGGGCCCTCTGTTTGTTCAACCGCGAGGCGTTGTTCGGGGTTGAGTGAAGATAGAAAATCAGTCATCAAAGTAACGTTGAATTGAGGTTCTCATTAAAGCACGAATCTAATGCTCGCAAAAGTGGTCCATCGGAATCTTCATCTGTCGCCTGTCGCAGGAGCAGGCTCGGAAATCAAAAACGATCCACGAAACATCACGAAAGATCACTAACAACAATTTCGTGTTCGTTCGTGGGGTTTCGTGGATCGTTTGTCCTACCGAACAAACATTCAAATCAGGCACCCAAAGTCCAGGTGACTGCGGCGGCGCAGGTTGTCGCCGGCGTTTCCGATGTCAGTATTGCTAGAACCCACTCCGATAGACGACGCACAGTTCTTCGTCCGTCAGCACTACCTCGACTTCCTCAACCGCCCGGCAGATGACTTAGGACTTGCTTTCTGGACTAACCAGATTACCGATTGCGGTACCAATGCGAACTGCATTGAGGGCAAGCGCGTTCATGTGTCAGCTGCATTCTTCCTGTCGATTGAATTCCAGGAGACCGGCTATCTGATCCACCGGATGTACAAGGCCGCTTACGGCGACATGCCCGGCAC
>JACCSP010000264.1 GCA_013812905.1 Pyrinomonadaceae bacterium | reverse complement strand
CGCTCCAGAACTCTCGCACTATGAAGAGATGACCGCTAGCTTAGTTGCGAATGAGTTGAGGTCCTGTGGATATAATGTGACTGAAAACGTCGGCGAGTATGAACAGCCTGAGTGGAAGGGACATGGCGTAGTAGGTGTGCTCGAAAACGGCCCGGGCCCAACGGTGCTGGTTCGAACCGATCTTGATGCTCTGCCAATTGAAGAAAAAACAGAACTGCCCTATGCAAGTACCGTCAGTGTGAAAGCGGCTGACGGTTCGCAAGTGAGTGTGATGCATGCGTGTGGACACGACCTCCATGCTACCTGCTTTCTGGGTACAGCCCGGCTATTGGCTGAATTGCGGGAAGGTTGGAGTGGCACAATTTTGATGGCGGGTCAGCCGGCCGAAGAAACTGCGGATGGTGCAAACGCAATGCTTCGGGCCGGCCTTTATGAACGTTTCCCCCTGCCGGACTATGCGCTGGCGCTGCATAGTCACGCGGAATTGGAAGCGGGCAAGGTTGGGTTCACGTCGGGATACTTTCTTGCGAGCTTGAATTCCGTGGACATCACGGTGCGTGGGATCGGAGGTCACGGCTCCACACCGGAGCAGACAAGAGACCCCATTTTGCTGGCGGCACAAATAATCCTGGCTCTCCAAACGATTGTCAGTCGCGAGATATCGCCCCTCGATGCGGCGGTCGTCTCAGTCGGCTCGATTCACGGCGGAACTAAATACAACATCATTCCGGACGAAGTGCATCTGCAGCTTACCGTCAGGTCTTACAAGGAAGATGTGAGAGAAAGGCTACTCGCCTCGATCGAGCGAATCAGCAGAGGCATTGCCCTGGCTGCCGGGGTTCCTGACGAACTTACCCCGCTAGTGAAAGTAAACGCTGCAGAGTTTGCTCCGGCAACGTACAACGATCCATGTTTGAGTAGTCGTCTGGGAGCAGTGTTTCGAGAAACGCTCGGAGAAGCGAATGTCGTTGATCTGCCGCCGCGGATGGGTAGCGAAGACTTCGGCCGATTTGGTCTGGAGCGTAAGATCCCAACATTCATGTTTTTCCTTGGTGCGGTCGACCCCGGAAGAGTGCTGGCAAGTAAGCAAGGAGGACTCGCGCTGCCGCCGCTCCACTCGAGCTACTACGCGCCCCTGGCCGAACCCACTATCCGCACCGGAGTTAAGGCAATGACTTCAGCGGTGCTGGACCTGGTGAAGAAGTCGCTTCAGGTTCGCGGCTCGACATAGGAAGAACCTTGTGTGCAGACTGGTCTTCCCTTCTTGCGCCTATCACCGAGAGGCATTGGCAACATTGCGAGATGGTTGCGCGCTGCTAGCGCCCTCCTGAATTTACGAAAACTCTGCGCCGGGTGACGGCTCTGAGGATCGGCGTGGCTGCAGTAGCTCCCAAAGCTTATTGACTCGGATGGGGATACCGCCCACTCGACACTCTACGCACGCAACACACATGCTTTTCTTCGCCGTCGCCCAAAAAGAGCACATCATATTTCCCGGACGCTTGTAAACCATTGAACCGACGAGACTTGCGAGTGATAGCCAATTGCTGAGTCAAGCGGGCCTCTAAGTCGTTTAGCATCAACGAGTTACAAGGATTATGGGACCACCAATTAATCGAAATGCACCTGTAAAATGGCATATTATACGATCCCTGCCCGCTTGCGCCAGCAATAGGGCAAAAAGGCCAATCCAAAATTCTGTTTTGCCGAGTGGGATTGAATATTCGGTACGGAC
This sequence comes from Pyrinomonadaceae bacterium, assembly GCA_013812905.1. Lineage (GTDB taxonomy): Bacteria > Acidobacteriota > Blastocatellia > Pyrinomonadales > Pyrinomonadaceae > PSRF01. Next base: position 381 of record JACCSP010000264.1, on the reverse strand, counting down.
AGGTGTTCTCGGCGCGCGCCCTAAGACCTCGGAATTGAGCATCAGTGAATGCGGCAGTCTTCTGGTGATCGGTTATCGTTATGGATGAAGTCTGTTAAGGATATGGCCGCACCGTCATCGCACAATCAGTCATCGCTAACACGTGATGAGGAACGAAGAGCCAAGAATTCTGTCGCGCGGCTTTCAATCCTAGTCGCGGCCATTCTGATTATTCTTAAAGGCGGGTCAGGCTGGTTGACGGGCTCGATCAGTGTTCTGGCGTCGTTGCTATGTTCTGTCTTTTTCCGGATGTGAGGATTTCTGTAGCCAGTCGTGTTCGTTAAAGAACTCGATATGGAACTTTCCTTTTTCGGTGGTGTCAGCGTCGTCAGTGTAGAAGGG
>JACCSP010000247.1 GCA_013812905.1 Pyrinomonadaceae bacterium | reverse complement strand
ACTACGGTCAGACCGTTCGACAGTGTAGTCTCTGACGCTCGCGGAATATGGATCGGTCGTGGGGGCAGGGGCGAGGGGGCCTGGTGGCGAAAAGATTCCGGTGGAGTCATTTTTACGGATGCAAGGGTCCTGAGCTGTCAGTCTGTGTAGTAGTGTCTGCGGGTTGCCGGGCCGCACCAGAAACCTGGGGGTTTTCCGCCGGCGCTGCCGCGGGATCCGGTTGTGGTGGAGGTATTTGTGGCGCCGGTGCCGCGGGTTGTTTCACATCTCCTGAGGGCAGAGGCGATGCGGTCGCGGGCATCTCTGCTTCCTCATCAACGACCGCTGCGGGGATGATGTCGAGCACCACTCGATTCTCGACATCGAGAAAGCGACTCACTGCGCCCTTGATGCCCTCAGCAGTGATTCCTAAATACTGATCGAGCTCGGAATCAATTATATGGGGATCGCCGTCATAGAGCGCGTATTCAGCGATGCGTTGCGCGCGATACATCGTCGATTGCCGGCCACGAACAGCGTCATTGCACAACGAGTTCCGCAGCTTTTCCATTTCCGCCCCCGAGGGGCCCAACGTTCCCAGGCGCTTTATCTCATCGAAGATTTGCTGGCGAATGGCCTCTACCTGTTCGCCGGGTTTTGGCAGAGCGAAAATATACCACGCCGATGGCCCGCGTCGCTCATCTACCCCTCCCTGAATTGAAACTACCGACTCATCACCTTTAACCAGCTTCTGATAGAGCCGCGAGCTGTCTCCTTCGAAAAGCAGCTCGGCGGCGAGTGTAAGAGGGTAGTAGTCTGGGGTCCTGCGAGCGGGAATCTTCCAACCCAGGACGAATGCAGGGGCTGGGGCAAGCCTGTCGTAAAATGTTTCCTGAGTTTGTGCGACTTCACCAGGTTCGCTCACATCAACTGGAGACGGATCCGGCTGGCTAGGAATAGCCTCAAAGTATTTCGCCACGAAAGATCGAGCTTCTTGTTCGTCGAAATCACCGACAATGCTCAGCACGGCATTATTCGGAGCGTAAAAAACTCGAAAAAACTCACGGACATCGTCGATTGTAGCAGCGTCCAAATCCTCCATTGAGCCTATCGTGGAATGTGCGTTGGCAGGATTCTTGAAGATCAGCTCATTAATACGCAGAAAGGCATTGATGTAAGGCTGATTGTCATAACGTAGTCTTTTCTCTTCCTGCACTGCATTGCGCTGGTTGTCCAGGTTCTCCTGTGTGACCTTCAAAGAGAGCATGCGATCGCTCTCGAGCCAAAGCGCCAGCGGAAGATAATTGGCTGGCAGCGTTTCGAAGTAGTTTGTGCGCTCGGTGGACGTGGTGCCATTCATTGTTCCGCCAGCATTAAAGATGTGCTGAAAGTGGGCCGCCTTGGCAACATTCTCCGATCCTTGGAACATCATGTGTTCGAAAAGATGGGCGAATCCAGTACGGCCCTCCTTCTCGTTGCGAGAGCCTACGTCGTAATAAACTGCGACGGAGACTACTGGAGTAGACTGATCCTTGCTCAGTATTACGCGAAGACCATTTGGTAGCATGAATTGTTGGATCGTTGTTGGTGGGAGCTGAAAAGTTTCGGCCACGTTTATCTCGATTCACCGACGGTTTCGGACGTACTCTCCCCCCTGGGCGGGGAAAAGTTCTGGTGTTGATCTAAAGGAGCGCCCGCAAAAGGTCCGGATTAAGCGGGCTTTTCGTTAATCATGCCGCGCAATTCCGCGCGCAGCCGTTCAATCTCGGCAAGCTTCTGTTCCACGCGGCCAAATAGTGCGGCCTGGGTCCGGATACCTTGGTCGATCAGGAAACCAGCCGCTTCAGCGCGGTTGCGAAAAACGCCGGCCTGAACTAACTGTTCGAGTTTGTCCTGAGCTTCGGGGGAAATCTTAACGGCAACTACGTAATCGTCCTTTGCGGCAATGGCTCGTTCAATCGTTCGGCTGATGTCGCGTCCAATTGCACTCAGCGATTCAGGGATCCGGGAGGCAATGTCGCGCACGGATGAGGCAGTTCGCGCCTCCTCGGAATCACCATGCGGCTGATCTCCGCGAAGCATTAAATCATCAACCGTTTCGGGCTCGCGGCGATCTTCTCTCTGGTATGGGCTGCTCATATCTGGAAACTCCTTCAAAAATGATCCAGCAATCGATATCTGACTTACGTTGGCGATCGTTAGTAAGTTCATTTTACGGACGCATCCGAAGGCCCGTCAAGCTAGGCACATGCAAACACAGATAAACGTCCAATTCGTCGGAATGGACATTCACGCTGTTTAGCACTCTTTTACCCTAGGACGATGGGGAAAGCCGCACCCGGAAGAACCACCTGCGGCGTGCCCAACCTTGCCCACTTTGACTGCATCCTTTAGTATTACAGTTCGCCTGATGAATTCAAGTTTGACATGTTCATTAGCTAGCATTAATGCAGAGGTACTGGTGTTGAAAACGATTTTCTGGCGGGCCACAATTGCCATCTTTCTGTTCGCTCTCACAATTCCTGGTTTTGTTTTTTCGCAACAGAAACAGCAGACCCAGCCTCCGGTGGGCCGCGCAGCTGGAAAGCCGCCTGCCGGATCCCTGACACCGGCCAGACGTGGCACTCGCGTAGACATTGGTGCCATTCCGCTGATTGAAAGAGATTTCGACGAAGCGCTGGAACTGATCCGGGAAAACTACGTTGAAGGCAAGAAACTCGATTACAACTCGATTTTTAAGTCGTCAATTATTGGGATGCTCCGCTCGCTGGATCCGCACTCGAATTATTATGATAGGGACGAGTTTGATGAGCTAAAAACCGATCAGCGCTCTGAATATTTCGGGATCGGCGCGTCGATTCAAAACTATACGATAGGCAACAATACCGACACCTTTATCGCCGCCACTTTCGACAGGGCGCCGGCAAACCGAGCCGGCCTGCGATTTGGCGATCGAATTCTCGAAGTTGATGGTGTCAAGATGGCGGGCAAGCCTTCCATCGACGTGCGCGACAAGATCCGTGGTCCCCGTGGTTCGGTCGTGAAGATTACTGTTGAGCGTGCGGCCGATAAGGGCGTGCAAACATTGGAGATAACACGGGACGCGGTGGCTCAACCATCCATTCCCGATGCTTACCTGATTAAACCCGGTGTAGGTTACATCGATATGACTCGGGGATTTAACTACACGACAACGGATGAGCTTCAGGAAGCAATTGAAGGCCTTCGATCAAGAGGTATGAACTCGCTGGTGCTCGATCTCCGAAACAACCCGGGCGGGTTTCTTGATCAGGCAATCCACGTGGCGGAAGTGTTTTTGCCTAGCGGTCAATTAATACTGACACAAAAAGGACGAAACGGTCTCAGAGACAACACCTACGAATCCAGAAATAGCTCACCGGATCTGACACCGTTGGTCATCCTGATCAATGAGAATACAGCATCGGCTTCGGAGATTGTGGCCGGGGCAATGCAAGACCACGATCGAGCTCTCATAGTGGGAAAGACCAGCTTTGGAAAAGGCCTGGTCCAAAGCATCATTCCGCTGGAGTATGGAGCGGGTTTAACTCTTACTTCGGCTAAGTACTTCACGCCGTCAGGTCGATTGATTCAGCGGGATTACTCGAACGGTGGGTTCTACGATTATTACACGCAGGGCGGTTCAAGTCGCCTGGATCGTCAGAACGCGCCCGAGAAGCCCGCGGGTCCGGAGAAGAAGACGGACACTGGACGCGCGGTCTACGGTGGAGGCGGTATTTCGCCTGACGAAAGTGTAAGTGCAAGAACGATTACACCAGTGCAACGCCGTCTAATCAATCCAGTGTTTGCTTTTATCCGAGAATTGGTTAACGGCCGGGTCCGTGAATTCGAAGCTTACAAAGTTCAGCAGGCAATCGATTTCAGTCACGACCTCCAACCCTCGGATTTCCCGGTTACCGACGCGCTCTTCAAGGCCTTTAAAGAACACGTGGCCAAAGATCCATCACTAAAGCCATTGGCGCCTCTGTTGGACTCAAATCGCTCCTTCATCGAGTTGCAGCTGCGGTTCAACATCGTGACCGCCGCCTATGGGCGAGTTGTGGCTGATCGCGTCTTCGTCACTACCGACGACCTGCAAGTCGGCCGTGCTATAGACGTCCTACCGCGGGCCCGTGATCTAGCTATGTCGGCCATGCGTTATCGTGCCCAGCCATAAACCCCGTAATCGAAAGGGTCAATCTTATTTGCAAACAAGCTGACCAGGGCTGCAAATTCTAATGCATCTTTCTAATCTCACTTTTGAAATACGTTTCAGCCATAGCACGGGGTCTTGTGTCTAAAACTAACGTGTGTTATGTTCCAGGTTCATGAAAAGGCCTTCAAATAGGGCGCTTGTTAACACGGAAGAACTTGGCCGGGCTGTTCGTCGCAAGCGCGAGGAGCTGAGCGCAAGTTTGCGAGACGTCGCTGATGCCACTGGCGTCTCGGCTTCGACTCTATCTCGTATTGAGAACGGCACAGGCAAACCTGATGCGGACAACATCGCAAGACTTACTACCTGGCTGGACGTGCCCATGGAGCGAATTTTCGGCAACCGGTCTGATGGCGAAGAGGCGAAGGCAGTGGTTTACTTCCCGCGCGAATCAACGCCGCAAATCGTCGAAGCCCATCTGAGAGCGGATCGCAATCTGACATCGGAAACTGCTCTAGCGCTGTCCGAACTCTTTCGCGTCGCCTACGCTCAGTTCAGCCGAACCGAGCCGGAAAGAGCCGCCCGAAAGCGCCGCTGAATTCAGCGTCTCAGTATTAACCTCAGAATCAGGCTATACTACTCCCGTGGTCCACTCCGATTTACCTCCGGGCGAAAAGTGGCGACAGTTTGAGTTGAGGGCCATGGGCCTGCGTGATTTTGCTCGCCTTCGTCGCGATGCCCCTTTAAATCCCTTCGACCTCGCCCGCTATGCCAATCTCTTCGTTGTTGATATTGATCAGATTAAGGGTCTTAGCAGCCAAGGCCGGGAACTCCTGCTTGGTTCGGCATCGGAGGAATGGTCTGGCGGAGCCTGCTCGAAACCTTTGCCCGATGGTCGAAGAATAGTAGTACTGAACCCGAATCACGGGCCTGCCCGAACTAACGCAACCTTGATGGAGGAGATATGCCATGTTTTTCTAGGGCACAAACCTAACCGGCTGGCAGTAATTGCTGATGAGGCGGAAGGTCAGACCCTGGCCCGCGACTACCGGAAGATGGATGAAGAAGCTGCTTACGCGATTGGCGCAGCTGCCTTGGTACCCTTTGCTGCTCTTCGACGAGCGATCCTGGAAGGCAAATCAGCAGCGGACGTAGCCCGCCATTTTCGAGTTAGTCGTGATCTTATTGAATATCGGTTAAAAGTTACTCGCCTCTGGAGGATTTATAAGTCGGATAGCGGTCCGGTTTAGACGTCGAGGTTTAGCTTGGCCGCACCGGTAAGCCGTCACTTGAGGTTGACTCTGACTTCCGAATTCTAAATCAACCAGTACCCAAAAGTTGGCCCAACTTGAACAATGCGTTCCACGTGCGTAGAGTAGAAGGGTTCCCGGCTTCATGCCGGAGCCTCAACCCCCTTATAATCGCTTCTTAAAGTTTCAGTGTCATTTAATCAACCAAAAAAACTTATTCGAATATGCATGAACAGTTAAAAGAGGGGCCAGCACAGGGTCTGACCACGACCGACAAACTGCGCCTGCTGCTCGACATCACAAAAAAGATTAGCCGCTCGCTCGATCTGCAAGAAGTGCTTAATCTTGTTATGGGGACGCTCGATTCTCTGATCCCTTACGATGCAGCAGGTATTTTTGTCCTGAGGTGCGACCCGGCGGCTGTGGCCCGCGGTGAGGAACCGTGCGTGTTCGAGGCTGAAGCGGTTAGGGGCTATGACTTAGACGAACTTTCGGAACTCCACCTGAAACTTGGCGAGGGGATTATCGGGCATGTGGCACTAACGACTGAGCCAATCATCTCTCCAGACGTTCGCAACGATCCTCTTTATATAAACGCCCGAGAAGAAACTCGTTCGGAAATGGTGGCACCGATCATCTCAAATGATGAAGTGATCGGTGTTTTCGACCTGGAGAGCGATGAATTAAATTCTTATTCAGAAGACGATCTTCAAGTCCTCATGATGCTGGCATCGCAGGTTGCGATCATCATCGAAAAGGTAATGCTGCACGAGCAGTTGATCGAAAAGAAACGACTCGAAGGGCAGCTTGAAGTTGCCAGGCAGGTTCAGTTGGAGTTGTTGCCGCCAAATGATCCGCAATTGGAAGGGTTTGACATCAGCGCCTACAACTTCCCGACCGAGGAAGTTTCCGGGGACTATTACGACTGGGTGCCAATATATGACGACCAGATTTCTCTGGTTGTCGCTGACGTCTCAGGCAAAGGAGTGCCGGCGGCCCTGTTGATGGCATTCCTGCGCGCAAGCATGCGTGCAGCCACACATATCGGCTACGCTCCTCATATATCCATGGCCAAAGTGAACTATCTGCTTTGGGAGTCAATTGAGCGCAACCAGTACGTGACTGCCTTCTACGGAATTCTCGACGCTTCGAATCGGACACTGTCCTACACGAACGCGGGCCATAATCCGCCCCTCTTGCTTGACGCAAAAGGCAATGCCCAGTTCATGGAGCGGGGTGGGGTGCCGCTGGGAATCTTCCGGGACACCCGTTATCACGAGTATTATTTGACAATTGAGCCGGATGAATTGCTCGTGCTGTACACTGATGGGGTGACTGAAGCAATGAGTCCCAGCGGAGAGGAATTTGGCCGCGAGCGACTTGCTAATTCGGTCAGGGCCGCCAGGCGGTTGCGCGCGAAAGATCTGATAATTGCCGTTCAGAAGGACGTACTCGACTGGACGGCAGGCCTGGGCGCGACCGACGATATTACTTTCTTCGTAGTCAAGGCGTTAACCTAAAATTGAAACGGGAGACAAGAAAGCGCATTTTGTTTCCCGCAAACAACTCGAACAGCTTGGGTGAATCTAGTGCGTTTTCAGCGAGCAATGGGCATGATCGCCACCCGGTGCCAGGGGAGCTCGATAGTCCCCAAAATGAAATTCAGATTCGACCTCTGAAAGAGCGTAAACATCAAAGCCGAAGGCATCGAGATAGGCAGCTAAGTCATCAGGCGAAAGGAGATAAATGGCGGGAGCATGACCCGCTTCAGCACGGATTTCCAGCAGGCGCTCAATCACCTCAAGTGGTGCGAAGCAGCGAACAGGATCTCTATAGGTTGCCATGTTTCAGAGCCTCCATTTTCTTTGTTTTTAGGATGGCCCTCCGCGAAGCGCCAGTCCCCACACCCTTTGATGTACGCGACTACCTTCGCGTTTGTTCGCGCCAGACGTTTCTTTTCGCTCACATGGTTTATGACATTTGACGGCCTCCAATAACGTAAGAGTTCCTTAGAAAATGAGCACTCCGCCAAATATTCCAAATCCTCAGTCGAATGGTCCCCCACCCCCCAACTTCATCGATGTGCTGCGGCTCATGTTGCGCGTTTCAGACACAGTAAGCGATTTGATCTTCTCGCCGGGGCGCCCACCCCAGATTGAATTGACTGGAAAACTTCAGCCGGTGCTAATTCCCGGATTGGAAAAACTTACTTCGGCGCACACCGCCAGCATTGCCAAACTTATGATTGCCAATCAACAAGCGGCCATCGATAGTTTGGAAAAGAGCGGTTCGGCGGACCTCTCGTTTAGCGTTCCTGGGGAAAGGCGTTTTCGGGTTAATGTATTCAAACAGCGGGGCACTCACGCTATAGTCATGCGTGTAATCCCACCGCGCCCTCCCAATTTCAACGACTTCAACCTTCCAGAACAGTTGAAGGAGATTGCTGAGATTAAAAACGGGATGGTATTGGTTACCGGTCCCACCGGCAGCGGCAAGAGTTCTACGCTGGCGGCGGTTATCGACTTAATAAACCAGCTGAAGTATTACCACATTGTCACCATTGAGGACCCGATTGAGTTTCTGCACCCCCACAAGAACTCCACCGTTCACCAGCGAGAACTGCATTCCGATACCCCTAACTTCGCCATAGCTTTGCGGGCCGCTTTGCGTCAGGCGCCCAAGGTTATTTTGGTCGGAGAAATGCGCGACCGCGAAACAATCGAAGTGGCCCTGGAAGCAGCCGAGACGGGCCACCTCGTCCTCTCTACCTTGCATACAATCGACGCGGCTAAGACCGTTGACCGAATTATCGGAGTGTTTCCCAAGAATGAGGAGCGAGTCATACGCACGCGCATCGCGCAATCGTTTCGCTTCATTATTTCGCAGCGTCTCATTCCCAGGTCAGATGGCGCAGGTCGCGTGGCTGCGATCGAAATTCTGAAGTCTACAATGCGCACCAGAGAGTACATCGAAAAAGGCGAGTCGGAAGGGAAGTCTCTGATCGACGCAATGGAGCAGGGCGATCAGGAAGGCATGCAGACGTTTGATAGCGTGATCGAACAGATGGTTCGCAGCCGAGTCTTGACGAAAGAGGGAGCGATGCCCTACGCCACGAACGCAGGCAACCTCCTATTGCGACTGGCCGACATGGGTGGTGATCCTGGTAGTCAAACGAAGTCGTCCGCCGCAGCAAAAGGGGAAAGAGATTCAATGCTCGACCTGCTCGAAAGATGAGCGCTCCTCCATTGGAATTGGCGCGGCGGAGGAATCGCAAGGCGGAACTCCGCGTCCACCCCATGTTCTGCGGTTCAGGAATCCGGGCCAGACTGGGAATTCCGCCCCAACGCAATGAAGGCGCTTGGCCTGACAATCAAGTCGAAATATTATTGTCGCAATCTCCCAGAATTAACTCTTTCGTTCCTGAAGGCTGGCTCTATGTTCTTAGCTCAACTAGCCTTGCCACTCAGAGTTTTCTCGCTGGGCTTCGTTCTGTGCCTACCGGTTTTAGGAACCGGCTCAAGTAGAAACGCAGATGACGGAGTTCGCATTGACGTCCCCGCGGGTGCCCGAGTTCGAATTGAGAATCGGTTTGGGCGCGTAACTGCGGAAGTCTGGAAGGAAAAATATGTTTTCGTGTCGGCCTCTTTTGAGGGAACCGGGGCCGGATTTACACGGTCACCCATCGTCATAGACAACAGAACGAAGCTGCTCTTAATCTCGGTCACTCGCACACCGGTTGACCCTCGCACGGGGATTACGCTCACTGTAAAACTTCCTCAGAATTCCCACACTGAGATTGTCACCGAGGTTGGTTCAATCTTGATGCGAGGCGTACTGGCCTCAGCGTCCCTAAAGTCGTTTTCGGGTGACATACGGGCGGAGCTTTCACATCCTCTCAACGCGGATATCAGCGCCCGGACAAGGAACGGAAATATCAGGTCAGATCTCGGGGCTCCCTTGAGTAGTGGTGGCCACGTGTTAGAAACACGCTCCGGCAATGGCGATTATGTTCTCAGGGTCACCACAGAGAAAGGAGAGATCACTCTCGCCTTGGACAGCAAGGTGAATGATGGCACAGCCGAGGTCTCTGGACCGCCCAGGTCATTGCGTACTGAAGGCATTTCGAAAGGAGCCGGAACACCTGCGAATCGGACTGACTCTGAAGAAATAAGCGAGGGGGACGTCATCCGCGTTGACTCGCAACTTGCGACTCTAAACCTCAGTGTTATAGATAGAAATACCAACCGCGGAGTCCCTGGCCTTACGCAGTCAGACTTCCGATTATTTGAGGACGGAATCGAACAGCGTTTACTACAGTTTGAGTCAGCGTCTGCCCCTTTTGACCTTATTCTTCTGATTGACGTTTCGGGTTCGACCCCTGATGTTGTGAAATTGATTCGCGCGGCGGCGCTACGTTTTGTGGAAGCAGCGCGACCGTCAGATCGCATCGGAATCATTTCATTTGCCGGTCACCCGACGGTCAATTCACCAGTTACCTTAGATCGGGAAGTCCTGCGTCGAAGGGTAAACGGCATTGAAACAGCAACAGGAGATACAAAGGCCTACGATGCCCTCGACTTTTCACTTACACATTTCCTAAAAGGCACGAAGAACACTCGACGAACAGCAATTGTCATGATGAGTGATGGACTTGACGGGAGTATCCAGGGCGTGCAGGGCGATGGTTCAAAGCTACCCTACGGCGAGATGCTGAGTCGGGTTCGGGAGTTTGATGGCGTGCTCTATACCTTGTGGCTCAATACTGAATATGAAGCGCTGAATCCTCTTGACACGCAGCCCGAAGCGTTTGACATCGGGTATGAGCGAATGAAAGAAATGGCTGAAGCTGGCGGCGGCGTGTTCTACCGGGTGGAACGCCTGCAGGATCTTGCAGGGGCTTACGAGCGCGTGGTGGCCGACCTCGGTACGGTTTACAGTTTGGCATATCAGCCTACCAACAGGACCCGAGACGGTAAGTGGCGCGCAGTCCGAGTAACTCTGAACCAACCGTCGGCGGTCGCTCGCGGAAAACATGGCTACTATGCAAACTAAGAGTCGTCTCACCGGGGCAAAGCTTCTTGGCGTGCTGCTCGCAAATGTGCTGCTCTCAATTTCTGTCTTATTCCCGAAGACCTGCTTTGCTTACCGGGGAACCGACAGAAACGATTCATGTGGATTCGGATCTTGTCGACCTCAAGGGCAGCCTGGTTAGAGTGAGTGCGGACAATGCTGCTTCAGCTCTGCAGCAGAAGGATTTCCTGGTGTTCGAGGACGGAAAGCCTCAACAGATTGTGTTTTTTCCGGCGAAGATGGACCCTTCGACCTCGTTTTGTTGCTGGATCTGTCAGGGTCAAGTTCAGACAGGTTAGGTTGATTCGCAGCTCGGCCAGGCGATTTGTGGAATCTACTCGCCCCATGGATCGCATTGCGATCGTTACGTTTACCGACATTCCTGAAATCATTTCTCCCTTAACCTGAGATCGAGGCCTCCTTAGAGACGCAATTCAGAACATTCAGAAACCGCTGGGTGGCACCAACTTTTGGATTCATTGTTGTTCGCTATGACAACGCTCTTTCCCTCTCATAAATCCCCGCGCCGAAGCGCGATCGTGGTAATGACGGACGGCGTCGATAATGCGTTGCCGGATGTTTATGGTGAAGGGTCCCGCGCGACCTTCGCCGAGTTGCTCGATGGTTTACAGCGTTGGATACAAGCCAGCAATACTCTACGCGATGGAAAAAATGGCCGCTCAGTTTGTGTCCAGTTGATCAGTCGGCAGGACCTTGCCGCAACCACCAAACGCGGGTATTTTGCCAAGGCAGAACCCTAATCGAGAGCGAGCTTGTAAATAGCGTCCAGAGGGCTATAATGCGAACCGGTCATTCCCCAACGATAAATCCTAGTTGCGGTAAAAGGAGAACCTTCCATGAGAACAGCCTCCACTTCAGTACACCTCCTAGTTGCCACGCTTGTGGTGTGCGCTGGTTTCGTCACAGGTGAGGCGCAGAGTAGGGAGCGGTTTGTCATTTCCGCGAAGGCTGGGGGCATAAATGCCGTTAGTGGACGAACTGGGGTTCAACCGCACGGGAGCACTGAATGGGAACAGCTTACTATTAAGGACAATCTTGAAGCCGGAGATATGGTAAATACCGGGATGGATGGCAGAGTGGAGATGCTGCTGAATCCAGGCGCGTACCTGCGTGTGGGCCAGAATTCAGAGTTCGAGCTCACCAATAACTCTTTAGAAAATCTGGAAGTGCGCTTGATCAGAGGGACGGCTATCGTGGAGGCTACAGGCACCGAGGACACTGAATTGATGATCAATATCACGACGCCCCACACAAAGATGGCGATTGTGCGCCGAGGCCTTTACCGCGTCAACGTTGTTCCTGGAGAGGCCACCGAACTGATCGTTAGGAAGGGTCGGGTGTTGCTCTCTGATTCTCAAATTAAGGTTAAGGGCGGGCGAAAACTGATTTTCAGCGGGCATACGTTCTCAATGGCAAAGCTGGAAAAGGCTGATAAACAGAAAGACCCTATAGAAAATTGGAGCAAAGAGCGCGCGGAAACAGTGGCGAAGGCAAATCGCCGAATATCAACGCGCGATTTGAATATGGCGCTTGCCAGCTTTAGCGATCGTTGGTCTCGTGGTTTTTCAAGCGGTTTTTCCGGTGTCTGGGTGTTCAATCCAAGATTTCAATGTTACACGTTCCTGCCTTACTACTTTGGTTGGGCGTCTTCTTGGGGGTCGCCATACGGGGGTTCCTACTCTAACGCCTTCTACGGGTATGGCGCTGGCTGTTGCGGCGGACGTTCCACCCCCGGCGGATCGACAGGGAACTCGTCTGGAGGGACAATTGTAAGCTCAAATGGAGCGTCAATTACTCCGCCATCGAATAGTGTCAATCAGCCGGTCTACACTCCGCCACCGTCCGCCAATTTTCCGCCGCCGGCCAATTTCCCGTCGCCCCGTGCCGAGGCAGAAATGGGAACTCGCGAACAACGGCACCGGCAGCCTCTTCCTCCGAAATGACCTCCGAACTAGCCTTGAGGGCTCGGCAAAAAACTGAGCTCCTCGTTTACCATTGATTTTATTTCGGCATGCTTTAATCCGGCCAGGGCGAGCTGCGTCAGGGCCGTGCGCAATTGGACACGTAGCTGCTCCTCTGTTTGCCCACTAATTACCCTGGACGTCACGATGGCACCTGAGCCGTGCCGGACCGTGATGAGACCTTCTTTCTGCAACTGCCTGTAAGCAAAGGCAATTGTATTCAGATTTACACCCAGATCCGCAGCTACTTGGCGCACCGGCGGAAGCGAAGATCCTTCCTCAAGCTCGCCCTGGGCAATTAATCCTTTGATTTCGTCCACTACTTGACGGTAAATCGGTCGTCCGTCAAGTTCGTCAATCGTAATATACACAGGTTTCCACCTCTACCTGAGTGTCTAGTGCGCTCATACAGTATACAGACGCCCTGTACGTCCTATCAAACGGGGTGAATGTCGGTTCGTCTCAAGAAAAATCAACCCGTTAGTCGGTTGGCCAAGAGTCTAGCTGCGTGCGTTACGGGGGCAATTCCTCCCCCTAATGGGGTAGTGTCCCCGACTCTAAAGACGTTTGGAAGGGAAGTTTGAAAATCCATAATATTGGGCTCCAACTCAGGCGTCCTTCCAAGACCTCCCACCATCCCCAGTTTGCGTCGGGTCAGATCATAAATGGACCGCGGACTGGCGGTGTCGATAACCTCAATGTCTCCGCCAAGCTCTGGCATCGCCTGGTGGAGGCGTTGCCAACATAGACCAAGCACTGACTGATCCCGTTCTTCATTCTGTTCTTCGGTTGCCTGGTAGCTAAACCATTGATCGACGTCGGAGAAAGTAAGCACTGTCACGGCCCGCTTTCCTTCGGGAGCCCTTGGGTCCTCTGCAGGTGCCGCAGCAAACATGAACTGAGACATTTCGGCGTCATGTTGTGAGGGAGGCTCCCAATCGGTGAGAGAGAGGACGTGATTGCTGGGAATCCGGCCCGCGGCAGCTTCACCCATGCCTAGGTAGAGTAGATAAACTCCCCAGGTTCGCAAGTTGTTAACGCTCTTTCTAATCTCAGAAGGAGTGTGGTTGAGTCCAATCAACTTCCCGTAGGTATCCCACAGAGTGAGATTGCTGACAATCGCCTTCGAAGCGCTCACCCTCTCTCCGCTCAGCAGATCAACCCCGATAGCCTGGCCGGTCGCATCGTAGGCAATTCGGAGTGCCGGCGTGTTGAACCGGATTCTGCCACCGCTCGCTTTTATCGAGTCCGCTAGCGTCTCGGCCAGAGCTGGAGCGCCACCCCGAATCGAGAAATTTCCTCGCCGCGGAATGTTGAGGACGAGGCTCGAAAACAGGTAATCACACTTCTTGCTGGTTGACTGGGCCAAAAGCTGCAACTGAGCGTCGATGAACCTACGAAAACGGATTGAGGTGCCATCCAAATGGTCCAGAGTTTTGTGGTTTCTTGCCTTAATAATTCGTCCAGCGCTAGCAATGCCCGGAAGCAAAGCATAAATCTGTTTCATGCTGCTGGCGGCGTGCAGGTTTGGCACTCTTCTCAGAGCATTCCGCAGAACCTCGCTAAGGACCGCACCTTCCTGATAAAAAGCTAGCGCCCGGTCGGCACACTCTGGAAATGTTGCCACCAGCGCTGCTTCAAACTGTTCCGTGTTTGCCGTTATTGAAACTTGAGATTGATCAGGGAGACGCACAAAGTAGGCGGGGTTGGCGGGGAAAACTTCGGGAGCTGCGACGGGGAGCTCTGAAAAAACTTGATCGTGAATCTCGCCGGCTTGCCACAAGGGATAGAGTCCGACGCCTGGGTCGAAGGTGTAACCAAACTTTTCAAAACCTGCTACACAGCCGCCTGGACGCGACTGCCTCTCGAGCAAACAAACGTCGACGCCCCGAGCCGCGAGCAATGCCGACACGGTGAGTCCCCCAATGCCGCCGCCGACTACGACTACCTCATGTGTCATAAACCAGACACTGGCAACCAAAGGTTGGCAAGCAAAACAGCACTGGCCGCTTGCTCGCTTGCCGGCCCAACTTTCGGTAAATGAGGTTCGATGAGTAATAGAATGGAGGTGATTCCATTGAAGACGAGGTGAATTACTACGCAGGGTAGTAGTCCCCCGGCGTAAGCCCGAACAAAGGTCAGAGAGACGCTCAGCACGCCCACGGCAGCGATGACTCCGAAATTGGGCCAGTACTGCGGAACATGAATAAGCGTAAATAACCCGAGGACAACGAGTACCGCTCCGGCCACACCAACAAGCCTTTGTAATGCCGCGTAAAGCACGCCGCGATAAATAAATTCTTCCACAAAGGGTGCGGTTAATACCGCGAGCGCGGCGATCAGGTAGCGTGCTCCGGGTGAACTATTGATTATCTGCTCCAATTGCGTAGGCTGGTCGGCGCCCAGCAATTTTGCAATTGCGGTGCCCGCGAGAAAGAGAGCGACTCCCAGTCCCACACTTGCCCAGAAACGCAGCCGACCCGACCAACCCCAACCTAGAGAAGGCAGGAAAGGACGTTTCCCGAAACGCGTCACCAATGCCCAAACCAAGACGAAGGTGAGCAGGTGAGTCGGCAGCAGCGCCAGAACTTGCAGAAAAATAGCAGTCTTGTCGGTTAGTGCGAGTGAAGCGAGGTTGTTTACGTATTCTACTGAGCCTGGATCCAGACCGCGATGCAACGAGTAGGGAATCAGGAAAAAAAGTGGGATGACGGCGAGCAGGATTATGCTCGCAACCCAAACGAGAAACGCGCCCCCAAGTCCCCAGCGCGGATTGTTAGGATTGACTGGTTCGTGAACGTGAGGGCTTACTGGCCTCACTGGCTCGGTAGGCGTAAGCTCACTCGCTATTGGAAAGGTTGACTGGCTATCTGTGGGCACGGTGTCGACGAGTGTATGAGAGATGATCCCAAGGGGTCAAACTTGAAAGCAAGGCGAGCGTCGAGGTTCTTGGGTTACGTCAAACCGCCGGGTATTCATTCTCCAACATCGAAGGACCAATACGGGGTGCAGCCAACATCAAACCGATTATCGTTTTAGCGTCTTCTATCTCGCCGGCCGTGATCATTTCCAAGGCTTGCGCGAACGGAAGACGGACGACTTCCACGATCTCGTCGTCCTCCAGTTGTTGTGTTGTCTCCGTCATCTCGGTGGCTAGATAGACCCACATTTTCTCTTCACAGAACCCGGGCGACACGAAAAACTCAGACAACTTGTCTAGTCTACCGGCCACGAAGCCAAGTTCTTCCTCCAACTCCCGTGCCGCCCCCTCCTCCGGGCGCTCACCCCTATTCAACGTTCCTGCCGGCGCTTCCAGAAGATAACGCACGGCCGGATGACGATACTGGCGCACTAGCGCGACGCTACCGTCTTCAAAAACCGGGATTATCACAGCGCTGCCCGGATGGTGGACAACTTCGCGGGGATAAGTCTTGTCGCCTTCGCGCACCGTGTCTACAGTGACATCAAAAATGCGCCCGCGAAAAATCTCGAGGCTTTCCAGAAGTTGAGGAACCTGTTTTTGCGATGATGCCATGATGTGTCTCACTGGTTGTTATTATTGGGGAACTTCCGCAGCAGACATTTCCTTGATCAGAGCCTGGGCCTCGCCGATCAGGTAAAGAGAGCCACTGAAACAGACCAGCCCTTCCGGCGGAGTGCCTTCGATGGCTTCCCGGATAGCGTTACGCAGCGAACTCGCCATAAAGATTTTCTGAGAGCCGACCACATGCGATGCTAATTTCTCCAGTTCGTCCAGGCTTGCCGCACGCGGGCTATCCGGCTTGGTCAAAACCAACCTGTTAGCGGCAGGGAAGAGATTCTCTGCCATCTGCTCAAGGTTTTTGTCACGCATGGCGCCAAAGACGAGCGTCACTGGCGCGTCTACGAACTCGTCAAGGTATTCACGAAGGGCCCTGGTTCCGGAAGGGTTGTGCGCACCGTCGAACAAAAAACTCGGACGTCCTTTCCATAGTTCAAGTCTTCCCGCGTGGCTAGCGGTTTCTACCCCTTCGATAATCGCCGAACGGGAGATAGCGAAGCCGCGAGCACGTAGGAACTCCGCCAGCCGAATCGCCACAGTTACGTTTGTGATCTGATGGCGTCCTCGCAAACCGAGTAGAACATTTTCATAATGGTCCTGTTCCGTTTCGACGGTCACGCGCACCCGGCCATCTTGCGTCACGCATTCCACGGTTGCCCTGCATTGATCAACGCTCGGTTGAACGTTAACGTGCTTACAGTGGCGCAGAATCACGTCTAGTGCCTGGGCAGGCTGGGGCGCAATTATCGCAGTGCTGCCAGGTCGAATGATTGCCGCTTTCTCCGCCGCTATACTCTCGAGCGTTTCGCCGAGATATTCTTCATGGTCTCTTTCGATTGGAGTTATAGCTACTAACTCAGCTCCCGCCACGCTGGTAGCATCAAGCCGTCCACCCAGTCCGGTTTCGAGTATTGCTAATTCCACTTGACCTTCCCGGAAAGCGAGCATGGCGATGGCGGTCACATGCTCGAAGAAAGTCGGTAGTGCCTCTATCTGTCCCTCGTCTTCGAGCCTTTCGGCGGCGCTGCGTACCTGGGTTGCATAAAGAGCAAAATGCTCCGCAGAGATTTCGCGGCCTGCGACCTTAATGCGCTCGGTAATGGAGATCAGATGCGGTGAGGTGTAGAGCCCGGTCTTGATGCCGGCAGCTTTGCAGATTGAATCAAGGACGACGGCGGTGGATCCTTTGCCATTTGTTCCTGCGATTTGTACGGCTGGAAGGGACTTCTGAGGGTCGCCGAGCGCAGCGAGGAGCAATTCAGTATTTCTAAGACCGAGTTTGATGGTTAGGGTTTCAACCCCAAGACTCAGGAGATACCGGAGCGTCTCGTCAAACTGCATGAAGATTTCTCATGTTGCCAGACCCACGACGACGGGAGGCAATCATTTTCCCGAAACCGTGCCGGTTCGCGCCTTCTCGATCACGGGCTCGTAAATCTCAGGATTCATGGTGAAGTTGAGCAGCTTAATTATGTAGCCGCGCACTTCTCGTCGATCGACGATAGCATCGAGCATGCCATGTTCCAGAAGAAACTCCGACTTCTGAAAATCCTTTGGGAGTTTCTGACGAATAGTTTGCTCAATCACGCGCGGCCCCGCGAAACCAATCAGCGCTTTCGGTTCGGCTATGATGAAATCCCCAAGCATTGCAAAACTTGCGGTAACTCCTCCAGTCGTGGGATCAGTTAACACGGAGATAAAGGGAAGATGGGCCTCGTCAAGCGTTGCCAGGGCCGCAGAGATCTTTGCCATCTGCATCAGTGAAAGCGTTCCTTCCTGCATACGGGCGCCGCCCGAAGCCGAGAAAATGACAAGCGCGCCGTGTTCTTTTAGTGCGCGTTCGATTAGACGCGTAACCTTTTCCCCAACCGCTGAGCCCATGGAGCCGCCAATAAAAGACATGTCCATTGCTCCCGCAAAAACGAGATGATTCCCAACTTTGCCACGTGCGTTGATGATCGCTTCGGGAAGGCCGGAGGACTTTTTCGCCTGAGTAAGACGCACTGGATAAGGTTTGCTATCGACAAACTCGAGTGGGTCAATCGATACCACTTCCTGATCGAGCTCTTCAAATTTCCCGTCCTCATAGAGCATGACAAGTCGCTCTCGAGCACCGATTCGGAAGTGATAGCCGCAGTGCTTGCAAACTTGGTGGGCCTCGTCAAGTTCGCCCGTGTAAAGGTGTGCTTCACATCCGTCACACTTGACGAAGACATTTTCTGTCTTCACCACCCGCTCCTCAGGGCGAACGGTCTCAATCCTTTTACTCTTTTTGCTAAACCAGGGCATGGCGGGTGAGCGCTTCGAACCTCCTAATGACGACGACCGCCTTTGGAAGGGCAGAGGTTAGCATAGCTGTGAGAAAGGGAGAAGGGGGGCCCAATAAAAAGGGATGGGTCAGTGGGAACAGATCCTTACTGTCTCCTGCATCAGTGACTCATGGCTTGACAGCGGGCTAGAGCCGCGATGTGACTAAAATATTCGAAAGCAAGATTCACGCGGCGCCTTTTTAACGTCACAAACGTGGCTTTTCGCTGAGGTCTCGATTGAAGAGGTGGTTTAGAATTCTATTCCTTGCTGTGCGCTAATTCCCGTACTAAACGGATGCTTGATGTCCCGCATCTCCGTAACGAGGTCTGCGGCTTGTATCAGCTCGGGAGGGGCATTGCGTCCGGTGACCACAATATGCAGTGCGGGCTGGGCGGCCCGGACTGCGCGCACCTCTGAAAGCACCTCCTCTAGCGGAAGCATCTGGTAGCTCAGCACATAAACCAACTCATCAAGGACTAGCAGATCGTAATCTCCGCTGCGCATCTTCTCAACGCAGAGGTCCCATGTCGCGCGAGCGGTAGCACGATCCTGTTCCGGATTCTTGGTGTCCCAGGTAAAGCCATCCCCCATGGTATGGACTTCGATATCGAGCTTTTCAGCTGACTCGTGTTCTCCGTAACGATCGTGGCGCGCCTTCATGAACTGAATCATGCAGCACTTCAAGCCACGTCCAGCCGCACGCATCATAAGCCCCAAGGCACTCGTCGTTTTACCTTTCCCGTCGCCGGTGTGAACCATCAGGAGCCCCTTAGTGTTTTCCTGATAGTCTTCGCGACGCCATTTATATTTCTTTTCCGTCGAGTTCATTAGTATGAGAAGGCCTTGAAACGGCGTGAAAAAAAGAGTCTCCAAGTGATGAAGCGGTTTTTGCACCCCTTGGGGTGCAAAGAACGTTCAGGCGACCGGCTCGGGACGGGTTTCCATCTCCGAGGCTCTTATGGCATCTTCGGTGGTGTCATCCAATCCGTTCGCTCGCTCGACCGCTTCGTACAGCAGGACCATGATCTTCGCTTCGAGTTCATCCCAGTCGCCCTTGAGCGTGCAACCGGCAGCGTTTCGATGTCCACCGCCGCCAAAAAGCCCGGCCACACGCGCTACGTTGACCTCACCCTTAGATCGCAAACTTGTACGGTAGACGCCCGGCGCGG
>JACCSP010000208.1 GCA_013812905.1 Pyrinomonadaceae bacterium | reverse complement strand
TCGATTGCGTACTGCGTAAATTTCGGTTGCAGAACACCCAGCAGATTAAGCACCAGCGTGAGAATCAGGGCGGGAATCAGCATGCGCAGGTAGGGCCTGAGATACCTCAGCAGCCGGCGGGCAATCTGGAAGTCGTAAGTCTTCCCGATTGCTTCTTCTTCGTGAAATTGTTTAGCGGCTGTGGACATTCAGTTTAATTCCGATTGCCAATTGCCAATTGCATTCCATGTGGTTTGCCTCTGGTTTTAAATCTTGGCTCGTTCTAAGCACTACTTCAGAGATCGTGTAGGACAGTCAGCCAATCGGCAATTGGCAATTGGCAATCGGCAATGCTTCATGTTGCGGCCAGTTCCTCTTCGAGCAGCTGTCGTTCGTAAAGATCGGCATACTCTCCGCCCAGCGCCAACAATTCATGATGTGTACCCTGCTCGACAATGCGTCCCTCGTCGAGCACGCAGATCCGATCGGCATCACGGACCGTCGAAACGCGATGGGAAACAATCAGGCTGGTTCGATCGCGCATCACCCCCCGCAGTCGTCTCAGGATCTTCTCTTCCGTATAAGTGTCAACTGAAGACAAAGCGTCGTCGAGGATCAAGATCTTCGGCTCGCGCAATACGGCGCGGGCGATGGCTGTCCTTTGTTTCTGACCTCCTGAGAGAGTGATACCTCTTTCGCCCACCAAAGTCTCGAAGCCGTCAGGAAAACTCGCAATGTCGTCTGCCAGTCCCGCCAGCTCGGCCACCCACTCGACCTCGGCGCGTTCAGCTTTCTCGACCCCAAAGGCGATGTTCTCCGCCAGAGAATCACTGAAGAGGAATGTCTCCTGGGGAACGTAACCAATGCTCGATCGCAATTGTGCGAGTGAATAATCCTGTACCGGAACGCCGTCAATTAAGACGGTGTTCTCCGGCGCTTCGATTAATCGGGGGACGAGGTTAACGAGGGTGGATTTACCGCTTCCGGTTCGGCCGACGAAGGCGACCGACTGACCGGCGGGTATCCGCAGGTTAATGTCACGCAGTATCGGTTCATCGTTCGGACGGTAGCTAAATGTCAGGTTGTTAAACTCAATCTCACCGGCAATCGGCCTTTGCTGCTGAACTCCTGGGGCGTCGCCGATTGCAGGATTGATGGCCCATATCGTGTTCATCCTCTTCAAACTCGCGGTTCCACGCTGGTAGAGATTCACTACGTAACCGAGCGCGATCAGCGGCCAGATAAGACGCATTAGGTACATGTTGAAGACGGTAAACTCGCCAACCGTGATCTCTCCGCGAACTGCCAACGGCACGCCGGCCCAGATAATGAGAACAAAACCGATTCCTATCAGAAACGTCATTAAGGGCCGCATTAACGCATCGATTCTGACCAAGCTGAGGTTCTTCTCCGCGAATTGCCGGTTCAATTCGTTGAAGGCCGCTATTTCAGCGCCTTCCTGCGCATAGGCGCGCACCACGCGGACACCGGTAAAGTTCTCCTGTGCTCGCGCCGTAATGAGAGCAAAGAATTCCTGGATCTTTTCGAACCGGACGTGGACCTGTTGACCAAAGAACTTAACCGTCAACGAGACCAACGGCATGGTCACAAATAAGAGCAGAGTAAGCCACCAGTTGATCATCAGCATCAGAGGTAGCACCAGCAGAACCACTAAAATCGTCTGCAGCGTGTACATGATCATCGGACCGGCCAGTTGGCGCACGGCCGCCAAATCGTTGGAGGCCCGAGCCATTAGATCGCCGGTCCGATGTTCCTGGAAAAATGATAGCGGTTGATCGACGAGATGAGCATAAAAATCCCGGCGCAAGTCGTATTCAATATGGCGCGACATGCCTATCAGAATGCGGCGTTGAAGAAATAGAAATGTGCCGCTAGCCACACTTGCACCCAGCACTTTTATGGCCGAGATAGACAACTTAGACCAGGAGACTTCAGTCCAGTTTTCATCCACCGCCTGGCCGACGAAGAGAGGAATGGCAAGGTTGAAGACTACGCTGGCAAATATGCAAAGAATGCCGGTGATCAGCGAGATCTTGTAGGGAAGGAAATATCGAGCAAATTTTCGCAGGTCATCCATGAGCTGGCGCACGATCCAATCCGTCGAAATCTTTTGCAAAGCCTTGACGCTTTATGATGCTCGATTTCGCGTCGAGACGCCAGACGCCAGAGACGGACGAAGCGCCGCGTCAGGAAGTCGCGCAAAAAAACTACCGAAGCGGAGTTCCACAGCCTTAGTGGGCCGGCAGCGAAGCGGCAACGGCGTTTTGGTTAAGAAAATAAGCGCTCCACAAACTACATGGACCGATACGAAATCTTGTTAAGTTTTCATCCTCGGTGGTGATCCCCAAGGGAGCATGCTGAACTTCGTGGATCGTGATTGTAGGTAGCTATACCTTTTGAATTAAGTCAGCGGTCGGTGCAGTATCAAGTTGAGGGCCTGCTGACCGAGCGGATGTTGATAGGAAATCGTCTGGAGGCGTGCTGACTCGATTGCGCCCTAATGCCTTGGAACTATAAAGCGCGCGGTCAGCAGCCAGTATTAAAGTGTTTCGGCTCGAACCATGAACGGGGAAGGTGGCGAGTCCCAGGGATGCACTAAGCCGCCCGATTCCGGGCACCTCGATTTGCCCCACTCGGCTGCGCAGGCGCTCGGCCACGATTAGCGCACCCTGAATATCAGCCTGCGGAAGGATCACAACAAACTCGTCTCCACCGAAACGGACTGCGGTATCCACGACTCGCAGATTGGCTCGTACACTGTCCGCGAGCAGGCGCAAAGCCAGGTCGCCAGTTTCGTGACCTGCGCCATCGTTGATCTCTTTGAAATTGTCGAGGTCCAGAATTATCAACGAGAGTGGATTATGCATCCGGTTAGCCATCAGAAGATCTCGTTCGAACTGCATCTCAAACCAGCGACGGTTGAAGCAGCCCGTCAGCTCGTCAGTCAAGGCCAGTTGTTGCATCTGGGCGAACATGCGCGCCTGATTAACCGCCACTGTGAGTTGGTCAGCAACCGTACGCAACAACATGAGTTCGTTATCAGCCCAAACGCGAGCAGCGTCGTTAGTCCGCGCCAGCAAAAAGCCAACCAGGCCTCCCTGGTGGATCAACGGTACTGCGGCGTGTGCGAAGGGCGAGTCCGCTTGAGGATGATCACCGTCCACAACCTGCATCTCGGGTTGCATTGCGAGTCTCTGGCCGATCGTTTCCAGATCTCCCAAAAACTCAACATCGGCTTTATCCGTGTTTACATCGGCCCGAAAATGACGCTTAGTCAATTCACTTCCGACGAGCTCGCCCTTCACGCGCACCGCGCAACATTTAACGTTCAGCGCACGCCCAACTTCGTCCGCTGCGGTTTGCAGGACGCCATCCAGGTCGAGCGATTGTCTGATGGCGGTGGCGATGCGATTAACAGCGGTCTCACGTTCGGCCTGCTCTTGCAACAAACGGGCAAGCTTGGTGGTCACACTCAGAGTGAGATGAAGCGAGGTCGCTTTGGGCGTGGAAGCGCGTACCGCCTGTGCGAAGGGCTGGGCGGCGTAAGGATGTTCGGCCGTAACCCTGGCCATTAAATATTCCAGAGCCGAGTAAACCACGTCCGGCTCAAACGACCAGACAACCAAATCACCTGCCTGATCCCCCGTGCCGTCATTCGGCGGTACCGAGGCGAGCAGAACTGCGAATCGGGCGTCGGCGATAATAACAAATCGTTCACAGTTCGTGTCCTGGTCCCTTTGGTCCAACACGGCCAGGTTTAGATTGTCCCTGGCGTTGTTTAAATCCGATCTCGAAAGAGTGTCCTCTGGGCGCAGGAACAAGAAAGTGTTTTGTGCCACTCGGGCGAGGTCTTTCACTCGAGCCACTTCTCTGGCTGAGCGAGACGAAGAAACAGGCAAACTCTCGATCACAAGGGCACTCAGGTTGTTCTCCAGCACCACTTCTTCGAAGTAACGGTGCAGTTGAGCAACCGTCGAATCCGCGCAGCGAATCGGAGTCAACTGCTTATGGTGTTGGGCCAATAATGAATGGTAGAGCGAATACATCTCTCAAAAACCGAATGATCCAATCTCGGCTTCTTTCCAAGGCGGGAACCCTAAGGAGGCACGGGGTCGGAAGGCCAATAGCATTGTAACTAGATTGATAACAGTTGTCTACGAGGTTTGTAAGCTAGATAGTGGGGTCGGGACCACTACCTGAGTATCGCTGCAGTTTGGTTAGGAAGCAATTACACTGTTCGACCGGGGAAATCAGGTGGGAAACCCACATGGGGCTACGGTAATGCGCAGGTTGGGAAGGGGGCGAAGTGAGCTCGCCCGGCCTCAACCACATAGCCTGTCAAACTGGTCTTGCAAACGCTGGCAGCGGGATTGTGATTCATGAGGACCAGAGGATTCAGAGAGTTGTCGAAAACAATGAAGCAGTGGGTTACCTTAGTGCTTTGGATAACAGCGTTGACTGGCTTTTGCAACTTGAGCGGGCGCATTCTGCTCGTTGCCCCTTTCCAACCTGCAAATTGGCCTCGCGCTGGTGGTTCTGTAGTTAGAACAACCACGGATCAAATCTTAATGTAGGTCGCAAGAGCCGTCGCAATAAGGATTCCGGAATCGTCAACCAACTCAGCCGAAACCACAATGAGGCGCCGGCCGGCGCGGAGCACACGAGCAGTGGAGTGGGCTCGCCCCTTCCTGAGTGGTCTGAGATAGCTGATGGTTAGGTCGACGGTCGTTGCTTTCTCGTCCGGCGGAAGTAGTGAAATAATCGCGAAGGCCGTGGCCGTGTCGACTAACGAAGCGATGGCGCCTCCGTGAACCACGCCATTGTTTTGCTTGAGATCGTCCCTGATGTTGAAAGCGAGGGTGGCTCTGCCTGGCGCAACATCCTCCAGTTCAATCCCTAACAACTTGGCAAAGTGAGCTGTGTCAAGAGCTTTGTGAATCCGTTCGACCTGACTAGCGGTGAGTTTTGCACTGTTCATGAACGGTAGCTTTCGCCTGAGTCAGCCGGCTCGACTATAACAGCGGTACCATAGGCCAGAACTTCGGTAACTCCGGTGGAAAGCTCGGTCGTGTCATACCGGGCTCCGACAATGGCGTTGGCCCCAATCTCCGTGGCGTGCTGAATCATGATGTCAAAGGCATCGCCGCGCGTGTCTTCACAGAGTTTCGTCCATACTGTGATGTTACCCCCGACCACTGTTTGCAGCGTGGCCCCAAGCGTCGCGAAGATATTGCGCGAGCGTACGACGATGCCTCGTACCACGCCCAGGTTTTGGCCGATGCGGTAGTTGGGCAGCTCAAACGCCGTAGTTACCATCTGGTGAGCAACCGAGTAGCGTGGGGGACTAACAGCATAGGGCGTTCTTCGATCGGGAAAGTCTGAACTCATTTCTTTGTCCTTTGCAGAGAGCTTTTCCTGAAGAGCGTGTTCTTAGGCGTGAGCTTATTTGTCTCGATCTCAGGAATCCAGATGTAATTCTTTAAATCGCACCGGCGGTGTTCATTGAAAATCACACCTTCGGCTTCCAACATTCGCTGCTGCTTATCGTGCGGCAGAACAACTCTTCCGGTCGAGCAGGCGCCCTGGGCGTTGATTACTCTGTGCCAGGGAGTCGTATCACCTGACGCATGCATCACAAAGCCGACGGTTCTGGGCGTATAGCCTTCACCGAGTATTTCTGCCAGCTGGCCGTAGGTCATGACACGGCCGGAAGGAATAGTACGAACGATTTGATAAACGCGTTTGCGGTAATCAGAATCATTCTGCATTTGTTGCGAGAGCGGGGCCGTAGCGGCCAGCTGCCCGACCTAGTCAAGAGTTCGCAATATCGCGCGCACGGGTGAACCGTCGCCATTCCCCCCCGCAATTCTGAGCGGCAGGCAGATCAACTCATAAATGCCGGCGCCAACCTCTCGAAGATCCAAACCTTCGAGGATGACAATTCCTTTCGAGAGCAGGGCAATATGCGTCTCGTGCGTCTTTGATTTGAAACGCTCTATAGAAAGATAGTCAATTCCCACCAGTTTGGTGCCTTGACTAATGAGATACTCAGCCGCACCTAAATCAATATGAGTAAAGTCACTGTGGAAGACCGGATTCACGCCGGACCAGAAGTTGGAGTTCCGAGTTTTGAAGAGAACGCGTTCACGGCCCGGCTGGCAATGCGCGGCCGTAAAACTCGCGTCAATTGTCATGATATTCTCCGGCACCACGACCACCTGAGCTTCACCCATCAGAGCTTCCAGCGGCAGCGATTCTATGCGACCGGCGCCCTCGATGAAATGCGCAGGTGCATCGACATGCGTTCCGGTGTGCACGCCCATGGAAAGCAACGAGACGTTAGCAGAGTCGCCATCGGCGAACGATTTCCAACTTCTGATTTCGATTCCAGGATCGCCCGGATAGGTGGGTGTTGTTTCGGAAAGCCGAACGCTCACATCGTAAATGCGCATAGAGGTTTGCCTGATTTGCAATGCGGGCATAGTAGTTGTCGCTCCAGAATGGTGTCAACGGAGAGTGCTGAGGTCGCAACCACAGGCGCGATTCCCAAAAGGATGGCTCAAGCCCCGCTGACTGCAGGTCAGGAAGAGTACATTTTCCATTTACCATTTCTCATTTGGCATTCGCGACTTGTTGCCTTCTTATTAGTGTGCGTTCGTGTGATTTCGTGGATCGTTCCCTTCTCTCCGCCAAGCAAGCGATCCACGAAATAACACTAAACACCACGAAATGAGATCAGAAAAATGACCAATGAGAAATGGAAAATGAGAAATGGAAAATGAACCCTTCCCGACTCGCAAATTACCGTAAGCCCCTCTGGGTTTTCACAAAGCTACCGCTCGGTTCTGTGTGGGGCTGAATCACCGTGTTTTAATCAAATGGCGCCATTACCCGCCAACATCGCTTCTTGCGGGGATACTTGATGCTGCGCTAGCATCAACACGTCCCGTGAACAAGTCGATAACAGCGGAGATAACCATCAGTCCGGACTCTAATCAAGCACAATTGCCGCTACTGGCCGCTTCGAGTTATCTGAATTCCGCTCCGCTCATTTGGAGTTTTGTTCATGGCTCACGCCAGGGAACAGTAACCCTTTCGGATCCTGTCCCGGCGCGTTGTGCAGAACTATTGGAGGAGGGGGCGGTGGCAGCAGCGCTGATTCCGGTCATCGAATATCAGCGCATACCGGACGTCTCACTGATAGCGGACGTCTGTGTGGGATCGAAGGGAAAAGTTCGCAGCGTGGTTCTGGTAACCCGAGTCCCGGATCTCAGGGAAGTCCGCTCGGTTGCGCTGGACGAATCCTCACGCACGTCGGCCGCGCTGATAAAGATTATCTTTCTTGAGTTTCTTCGTGTAGAGCCGAAGTGGGTGACCTCAGCGCCCGATATGCAACTCATGCTGAAGGATAATGATGCCGCCTTGATCATAGGAGACCCGGCAATGACCTTCGCCAGAGATGATCTACGCGTTGTCGATATGGCGAGCCTCTGGCGTGAGTACACCGGTCTCGGTTTCGTGTTTGCCGTATGGGCCGTGAGCAATCAGGACTTATCGAGACTTGCGGGTGTTGATTTTGCAGCCGCGCGCGATGAGGGGCTCGAGCAAATTGAGGAAATTCTTTCCCACTATGAACGGGAGATCCCTCTGCCGCATAATGAGCTGAAAGATTACCTCACTAACGACATCACTTTCCATATTGACCAACCCATGAAGCAGGGGATGAAGTTGTATTTTGATTTAGCGTACAAACATCGGTTGATCGAACAAATAAAACCACCACGGTTCATTGTTCCCCGGGGCAACGGGTGAAGGTCAAACTTAGACTGTTTTCTGGTGAGCTATGTCGTCTTCCGAGGTGAGTCAGAAGTCTTGATGATTGAGAGATCGTGCCACTGCATCCAGTCTCTACGCTCCCCGGTTTTGCGATCGAGTGACCGACCGATGAGTACGGATTAGAACTTTTCCCGCGCGTGCGTTTTGCGAAATGCCAAGCTAAGCAATAAACTAGGTCCATGGTTTCAGACATTCAATCAATCCTAGACAAAGTGCTGGCAGGCCAGCGAATAACTGCCAATGATTGCACCGCGTTACTTGAATCGCATGACATCGCGCCGATGGGCGCGGCTGCTGACACAATTCGGCAGCGGAAACACCCGGATAACATCGTCACTTACATCATCGATCGCAATATCAACTACACCAACGTGTGTAATGTTGTATGCACCTTCTGCGCCTTCTATCGCCGTCCCGGAGCTCCCGATACTTACGTTCGCACCATCGAGGAGATTTGCGCCAAGATTGACGAAACGATTGCGCTCGGTGGCACCGGCGTCTTAATGCAAGGAGGTCTGCACCCGGATTTTGGCATTGAATGGTATGAGCATTTACTGCGCACACTGCACGCAAAATACCCGTCCTTTCAACTCCACTGCTTCTCCCCTCCGGAGATTCATAACATCCACCTGATCTCGGGGCTGGATTACGAGACTATAATGTCGCGATTGAAGGACGCCGGTCTTTCCAGTTTGCCAGGGGGTGGCGGTGAGATTCTGGACGACGAAGTGCGCAAGCGCGTTTCGACCAAGTGCACCACGGATGAGTGGCTTGCCGTCATGCGGGCGGTGCATCGAGCGGGTTTGCGATCAACCGCGACGATGATGTTTGGCATAGGTGACACGATCGAGCATCGAGTGCGCCACTTGCAGCGAATCCGAGATCTGCAAGATGAGACTCGCGGGTTTACCGCCTTCATACCCTGGACCTTCCAACGAGAGAACACCGCGCTGGGCCGGCGCATCAAGGACGAGCCAACCGGCATCGATTATCTCAAGATGCTGGCCGTTTCGAGGCTGTTTCTCGACAACATCGAAAACTTCCAATCCTCGTGGTTGACCCAAGGGTTGAAGCTTGGTCAGGTGGCCCTTCGCTTTGGCGCAAATGACATGGGCTCGATCATGATTGAAGAGAACGTAGTCTCAGCGGCGGGTGCGCACAATCGAGCAGATGAGAAAATGCTTCGGTACCTGATCCGCGAGGCCGGCTTTATCCCGCAACAGCGCGACATTCTTTACCGGAACGTGCATCGGGAGGATTCGCTCCAGCCTGATGCCAGCGAATCGATGCCTTTGCGCGAGTTGACCGTAATGATTGCGGATTAGTTGGGTTATGACAGTAGGTGTCCGAAGCAGTTATCCCACAAGTTGGCGACTGCGAGGCGGAAATCCTGACATCGACCTCGAATCATTCTCGGAACTTGTCTCATCGGTACTGTGCCAACGTTAATCGGCCTATGTTTGCATCTTGTAGGATCGGATCGGCTTATCTCTTCCCCTGTTGGAATCGATTTCAATTCACCATGGCTTACTCCTACCGGAAACTCGCCTTGCTTTGGCTCAACTAAGTCAGTACCACCACACGGACGCTTGGATCTTGAGTAGGGAATCACTGATGACGCGGCCCATGAGGTCATCAGTACGCCGCACCCCTCACCGTTCAGCTCGACGCTCGATTAGAACGTGAACCTCAGTCCTAACTGCAACTGTCTCGGGTCGCCGACGCCGGTGCGCAGGAATCCATCGAAGTTAAATAGTGCCGACCCAATTGTTGGGTCGATGTTGTTGTCGGTGTTGAA
This sequence comes from Pyrinomonadaceae bacterium, assembly GCA_013812905.1. Taxonomy (GTDB): domain Bacteria; phylum Acidobacteriota; class Blastocatellia; order Pyrinomonadales; family Pyrinomonadaceae; genus PSRF01. Next base: position 1,044 of record JACCSP010000208.1, on the reverse strand, counting down.
AGAATTGAACATCTCGACAATCGGGGTCAGCGCGTATCGTTCGCCAAAACGAAACGCTCGTTGCAAGCGCCAGTCGAAGGAGAAGTACTCGTTGCTCTTTCTGAGCGTGTTGCGTGGAAAACAGCGGGTGGCGCAATTCGGCGACTTCGGTTGCGCGGTTCGTGCCTGCACGCGCGGACTAAACTCAAAGCCCCAGGGCAAGTCGAAGTTGGCATAAAAGTTGAACCGGTGGCGAATGTCTCGGTCGGAGAGAGCGTAATCAAGTTGCAAATTGTTGATATCGAAGGCGCGGTCGGTAAAGGGGTCGCGCTCATTGGAATCATCGTCCACGTCTTTCGCGAATGTGTAGTTCATCTCAAACTGGAAGCCGCGGCTGAAACGCTTCCGAATTCCGGCCGTGAACCCTCTGTAGAGAGATTTTCCGTTGGCGCTGGCCACCATCGTCTCACTAAGAAACGGGAAGAAGATGCCAAGCCTCTGGTAGTCCAAGAACCGAGTCAGGTGAACACCTTTCGCGTGAGTGAAGTCGAAATAGATCGAAAGGTCTTCCACTAATTGATGCTCAAACCCGATATTGGAAGTATAGATGCGTGGATTGGCGTAGTCGCGACTGAAGACGCGCACCCCGGAGAAGCACGGGAAAGGGTTAGTCCGCACGCCATCTGAACACGATTGAGCGGTTGGTGTTACCAGTCCAGGCCAGACAGGACCCGGCACGCCAGACGAGATGATGGGCGTGTTCCGAAAGATAGTCTGCTGCTGGACTCCGTTGGTGGTGATCGAGCCCACCTGCGTAAGCATGTTCTGCCGCGCGTTGTAGATGCCCCAACTGCCGCGCAAAACGGATTTGCCGTTGCCGCCGATATCCCAGGCAAAGCCGAGCCGTGGCTGGAACATCTTCTTCTGGTTGGGCAACGTTCCGTCGGATGGGAAACGGAGGTCATTCAAGAAGAGTCCATAAGCCGTCTGCGCGGGTGGCACAACCGGGTCCGGGAAGATTTGCGCTTCCCACCGCAGGCCGTAACTCAAAGTAAAGTTCGACCG
>JACCSP010000174.1 GCA_013812905.1 Pyrinomonadaceae bacterium | reverse complement strand
CTCTACATACTGCATCAGGACTTTTGGTTCTGGCGCACAGCGCACCCGATGGTCTTTGGTTTCATTCCCATAGGCCTCTTCTATCAAGCCTGCTTTTCCGTGGCCGCCTCACTGGTGATGTGGTTGCTCGTGAAATATGCGTGGCCCACTGAGCTGGAACGCGAGATCGAAGAACGAGACCCCGAGGAGGATCCCGCGCATTGATTCCCGCAATAGTAGTCTTCGTCTATCTCGCCACAGTCCTATACATCGGCATCTTCGCTTTCCGTAAGGCCAAAGGACGTGAAAAGGCCGAGGATTATTTTCTTGCCAGCCGGTCGCTGGGGCCTTTCGTGTTTCTTTTCTCTCTCTTTGGGACGAACATGACGGCATTCGCCATCCTCGGTTCGTCTGGTCATGCCTTCACAAACGGAATCGTCACCTTTGGCTTGATGGCTTCGTCTTCAGGATTGGTTATTCCGCTGACTATTTTCTTGATTGGGACCCGAGTGTGGGCACTGGGCAAGAAGTATGGCTTCATGACGCCGGTGCAAATGTTTCGCGACCGTTGGGAGTGTGGCCACATCGGCACGGTCATCTTTATCGTGCAGGCCGTGTTACTGGTTCCTTACATCATTATCGGCATCATGGGCGGCGGCACCACTCTAAATGCCATCAGCGGCGGACTGGTTCCTTACTGGTTTGGCGGCGCGATTGTCGCCATGGTGGTGATGAGTTACGTCTTTTTCGGCGGCATGCGCGGCACCGCCTGGGTAAACACCTTCCAGACGATCCTCTTCCTGCTCTTCGGGGCTGTGGCGTTGGTTGTTATCGGCGTTGGAATGGGGGGCTTTCGCAGTGCCGCGCAAGCTTTGCAGTCTTCTCCAGCTTTGGCGCCGCTGCTTACGCGAGAGCGCATCTCCCCACTGTATTTCTTTAGCTACACCTTCATTCCGCTCTCGGCAATCGCATTCCCGCATATCCTGATTTTTTGCCTGACCGCCCGCAAGATGAACCAGTTTAAGAAGACTGTGATCTTCTACCCGCTATGCATTCTGGCGATCTGGCTGCCGTGCGTGTTTTTGGGGGTGATGGCCAACCGAGTTTCCGATGTGCCACAGATACGCGCGAAGCAGGAGGCGCGGCGAGTACTGGCTGCGCAGGGGAAAACAATGTCGCCGGAAGCGCGTGACGACTTGCGGGAGAAGGCGGCTGGCGATGATGTCATCCTGCTCCTACTCCAGCGTTACGCTCCGTTCTGGCTGGCTGGCCTACTGGGCGCCGGCATCATGGCAGCCGTGATGGCCAGCGATTCTCAGATTCTCGCGCTCTCGACGATGTTTACGGAGGACGTCTTTGCCTTTTACGGGGGCAAAAGGCGATTCGGTGAAGCTGTGCAAGTGCAGACCGGCCGGATCTTCATCGTTATCATTACCTTGTTTGCCTACGCGATTGCTTTGCGCGCGCCCGAAACAATCTTTGAGTTGGCCATCCAGTATGCCTTCTCCGGCTTCGCCGCGCTTTCTCCCCTCCTTGTTGCTGCGCTTTTCTGGAAGGGAAGCACGAAGTGGGGCGCACTGGCAGTGACGGTCTGGACCGCGCTCGCTGTAATTGCGGTTGCCCTGTTTCAGCACCTTGTCCCTGCGCCCGCACCTGGACCTCCAACAATATTTTGGGCTCTGGGAGGCACTGAGGTTGTTTCACGAACGCCCGGTGGCACGGCTGTGCTTGGTTTCATGCCAGTCGTACCGATGGTGATTGTGTCTGCGCTGTTGATGATTGTGATCTCTAGAATCACTCCCAAACCGAAAGCAACGACGCTGGCGAAGTATTTCTAATTTGGTTCGCCTAACTTGTGAGATGTTTCGTCCGAAAGAATCGATCCACGAAACGACACGAAGTGATATTCGTGTCGGGTCATTTCTTGTAGTTGGTGGATCGTCCTTACACCTTCTAATTACCGCCATGAAGAAACTCGTTTCAACTCTCGTTGTGTTTGCTTCTTTGTCGTTTCCTGTTAACAGTCAAACGTCACCCGGCAAGAGCACTGGTCCGAAGAAAAGAGTAGCAACAGCCCGCCGCGTCATCAAAACCGACAAAGCTCCCCAAGGCATCGGCGTTTACTCGCAGGCAATCGTTGTTGGTGAACTGGTTTTTACTTCGGGACAGATCGGAATCGATCCGAAGACGAGCCAGATGGTTGACGGCGGCTTTGAAGCGCAAGCTGATCATGTGCTGCGCAACCTCGCGGCCGTGCTCGAAGCTGCGGGAAGCGACATGTCGCAGGTGTTAAAGACGACTGTGTTTCTCGCCGACTTGGAAGATTTCAACAAGATGAATGAGATCTATCGCCGGCACTTCAAAGAGGATCCTCCGGCGAGGTCAACCGTTCAGGTGGCGCGCCTGCCGCGAAATGCGCTGATTGAGATTGAGGCTGTCGCGCTGGTGAAGAAGTAAACACTTTCCATTTGTCTTTGGACAGTTCTCATTTATCATTGGACTGCCACAACGTGACGCGCATGAACTCAGCATCATGACTTCAATCGAAAACCGCTAAACACTTCCAGGCGATGACAAATGAAAATTGGCAAAACAGAAATGGAAAATGCCCGGCTTTCCAGCGACTAAAAAGCCAGGCATCTGTCCGTTAGGCCCTCCTAAAGTCTATGGAGTCGTGCTTCGCATCGTCTCATCACGTTTTGCTTTAAATTCCGAACCGGATTTCCATTCAGGAGCCTTCTCGCCCTGTGCGATGCGATAACCAATGGCAGTGAGAAGTTGAGCGTCCTCAACCGCGCCCGCTAGGTCCCAGTCAGGTTTTATCTCATCAGATACCTTGTGGTAGTCCTTGTCCGTATACTCGTCACGCTTTTGTTTGCTGTAGGTCGCATCTTTACCGATGTAGTCGATGCCCGAATCGGTGTAAAGCGCGGGAACACCTACCTTGGCGAATTCAAAGTGATCGGACCGGTAGTAGAAACCTTTCTCTGGTTCCGGGTCGGGATTAACTGTGCGGGCCTGAGCAGATGAAGTCTCACGCAGTAAGTCGATAAGTGTCGAGTTGTCGTCGCCCACCATTGTGATGTCTTTGGTGCGGCCCCACTGGTTCACGCCATCCATATTGATGTTTGCGAGCGTTTTGTTTAGAGGATAGAGTGGGGTTTGCGCGTAGTACTTCGCTCCCAGCAGACCTTTCTCTTCCGCGGTGACCGCGAGAAAGAGAATTGATCGTTTGGGTGGGGTGGGAAGCTTTGTAAAGGCTTCGGCGATTTCCAGGAGTGCGGCGGTGCCTGATGCGTTATCGAGCGCGCCATTATAAATCTGATCCCCTTGCAGCTTAGGGTCGCGTCCGAGGTGATCCCAGTGAGCTGTGTAAACAACGTACTCGTTTTTGAGTGCCGCGTCGGAACCTTCGATTTTAGCGACTACGTTGTTGGAATTGATCTCGCGCAAAGTGTTTTTGAGACTGAAGTTGGCTTTGGCATTAAGCGTCACGGGTCGGAAATCTTTAGTGACCGCGGACTTCTTGAGGGCATCGAAGTCCTGCCCACCGGCGGTGAAGAGTTCTTTGGCGCGGTCGGTGGTAATCCAAGATTCGATGGCCGGGCGACCCATATTTTTATCGGGCCGCTGAATATCGAAATTTTCGCGCGACCAGCTTCCCGAAACCACTTCATAGGGATAACCTGCCGGCCCCGTTTCGTGAATTATAATAGCCGCCGCAGCCCCCTTCTCGGAAGCGACCTCATATTTGTAGGTCCACCGACCGTAGTAGGTCATCGCCTTGCCTTTAAACATCTTCTCATCAAGCTTTGAAGGATCCGTCGCATCAGGTACGGCCGGATCGTTGATCAACATAACAATGGTCTTGCCGCGCACATCCAGGCCCTTGTAATCGTCCCAGCTGTATTCGGGCGCGACCACGCCATAGCCCACAAAGACAACGTCAGAGTTTTCCACTTTGGACTCCGGCACAAAACGGCGGGAAATGGCCACATAGTCCTGAGGGAAATTCAAATTGATCGCCTTCGCTCCCGCCGTAAACGATGCGGTGGGTTGGGCGGTGAAACCTGCAAGCGGCACCTTCTGTACATAGGTTCCGTCAGGATTCCCAGGCTTGAGGCCAAGCTTCTGAAACTGTTCGGTCAGATATTTAACTGAGAGCTCTTCACCCTTAGTGCCCGGACCGCGCCCTTCATACTCCTCGGATGAAAGCACCTTCGTATGTTGCATGATCGTGTCACCGCTGATGCTCTCCAATCCGGCTTTCAGTTCCGGCGGGAGCGCTGCAGTTGTTGTTGCAGCAGCATTGGTGTTTGCAGGTTGATTTGTTGTCGGAGCTAGCATGCACGCCACTGCAATTATCAGCAGAGTAGAAAACAGGCCGGAAGAAAGAATGCGCTTCTTCATATTTAACGCGCCTCATCTTGTTGGGATCTTGAACGGATCATTTCTATGCCGAAACGCACCGGCAAGTCAATCTGCACCTGGAGCGGTGGTTTCCTCAATATCATTGCCGTTTGTGCTTTTGTCGTTGAAATCAAGCCTCGAATAACCTGGTTTGAGTCAGTTCTACCGACATGAGGGCCGGGCTGCCCTAATTGCACGTCAAGATCGAATGAATGAGAAACCTAAGCGTGCAACTTTTGAGGAAGCCT
>JACCSP010000068.1 GCA_013812905.1 Pyrinomonadaceae bacterium | reverse complement strand
GAACGAATTCGCTCGCAAGTACATTGAGAAACACCGGAGTTAATTACTCGCGGGAGAAGACTCTTAATGAAACTCGAGCCGATAACTAACCAGGCTGCTTCTCAACCCTCTGGAATGGATTCAGCTCCTCCGGACGGTGCCGTTGAAAAGCGCTCCTTCCTCGACGACGAAAGCGGCCGTTGAAATTGTCCCGGTAACGCTTGCGGTGCGGCCGAGTACCAGCTCCTTACTGGCTTTGATATCACCTTCGACAATTCCATTTATTTTCGCCACGGCGACATTTATAACCGCCTCGGTAACTTGCGCACCGTTACTAACGATTAGGGTGCCATCCGCAGAAGTCACGTTCCCTGAAAAGTTCCCATCAATGCGCAGCATAGACTTGAAGCGCACTTCGCCGGTAAACTTCAAGACATCGCCGACGAAGCCGAGCCAATTGTCTTTCGGTGCACTCGTACGCTGGGGAGGTTCCTCCGGTCGGGAAACTGCCTGACTGCTCATCGCTTGGTCCTTCTTTAAATTCTATTCTTGAATAAATTGAGGTGGCGCTTAAGAGTCGCGTTGCCGTCTCTGGCCCCTTCGGAACAGGGGAGAAAGGAAGAATTCCTTAAGTGTCTGACACTATAACACCCCGACACTGTTTTGGATATTGCGAATAGATTGCCGTTCGAAGGCACCCGCAGCAGTGATCCTTCGAAGCTGACCCTACCAGATGACTTGCGAAGCAACCATTTCAACACGTTCACATTAATTGCAATACCACAGGGTCATACCTGTAGACACGTTGTGTGGGTTATATGGGCCTCGGTTAACGTCAGGCATGGTAATTAGACCTGGCGACCTTAGCAATGATGGCCTCGGGTTATTCAAAACTGTTTCTGAATCGCGACGATCGTCCGATAAGATCACGAACCCCGTCGTGCGTTGCGAATTCCGTTGTACACTGCCTAGTTATACCGCTTCTCCTTATGATGATCTTGACCCTGACCAATGAATAACGTGCATATTTCAACATCTGCTACGGCGCATCCATCGGCGGAAGGAGTTGTTGTTCAGCCGCAAGTCCCAGCACCCGCCGGCGAGACAAACTTACTGGGCGAGTCTTTAGCCAATCGTACTCGGCTCTATTCTGTTGACCTGCTCCGTGGCTTGGTCATGGTTATCATGGCTCTCGACCACGTCCGGGATTTTTTCCACTTCGGCGGATTTGACCCAACAGATCTGACAAAGACAAATACGGCATTATTTATGACCAGATGGGTGACCCACTTCTGTGCCCCCGTCTTTGTGTTCCTCGCCGGAACGGGCGCGTTCCTCTCTACCTCTCGCGGAAAGACCAAGCCGGAGTTAGCACGCTTCCTCCTGACGCGCGGACTGTGGCTGGTGATTCTCGAACTGACTATTGTTCAATTCGCATGGTTCTTCGATTACGACTACAAATATGGCTCGGGTGCAGGGGTCATCTGGGCGATTGGCTGGTCAATGGTTGCTCTTGCCGTACTAGTCTTTTTGCCGACTTGGGCGATGACACTCTTCGGTGTCGTGATGATTGCTACGCACAACTTGTTTGACGGAGTCCGGAGTGAAAGCTTCGGCTCTTTCAGTTGGCTGTGGACGATTCTCCATAGTGGCGGACAGTTGGAAATAGTGCCCGGAGTTTGGTTCTTTGTGCTTTATCCGCTGATCCCGTGGATTGGAGTGATGGCGGCGGGTTACGGCTTCGGCGCGTTGCTCCTTTTCGAACATGACAAGCGTCGCAAGTGGCTGCTCTCCATCGGCAGTGCCCTCCCGCTAGCTTTCATCATTATCCGCGCGATTAATTTTTATGGTGATCCACATCCGTGGTCTGAACAAGGGAGCAGTTTGTTCACGTTCTTTTCTTTCATTAACTTTGAGAAGTATCCTCCCTCACTTCTTTTCTTGCTAGTTACGCTCGGTCTCGCCATTGCCGCGCTGGCCCTCTTTGACAGAAGACGAGAGCCGGGCGCGTTTGCTCGGGCGCTTATCATCTTCGGCCGGGTGCCATTGTTCTATTACATACTTCACCTTTGTCTCATCCACCTCTTAGCCGTTGTTTTCGCCTACGCGCGATACGGTCAGGCGCAGTTTTTGTTTGAAACTCCTAAGCCACCTGCTTTCCCGTTTAATGCCCCCGAAGGTTACGGCTATAGCTTGCCCGTGGTCTATCTCGTTTGGCTCGCAGTAGTACTCATGCTCTATCCGGTTTGCCGCTGGTTCGCGGGTGTTAAAAGGCGTCGTCGTGATGCGTGGCTGAGCTATTTGTAAAGTTCTTAAACACTATGTTGAACGCCTGGAGCTTGAATCTATGGAGAATGCCGGAAACCGATCGGCGAATTTCGTGGCCGTCCCTTCACTCGTACGCTCTTTGTTCACTGGCAGTCTTGGATTCGGTTTCGTGAGTTTGTGTGTGTTCGCCACAGTCGCCTTCGCCGAAAGGTGGATGTACAAGCACCTCGGACTGTTTGGCGCTTACCTTGCTTGGACCGTTCTCTTTCTACTGTTGGGTGGTGGAATCCTGGGCTCCTTAGTCGTCCGCCTGCAGATGCCCAGATTCTGGCTTCTCTTCGCTGCAGCTTTCTTCGCTTATGCTGCCGGTTGGATAGGCGCATATTTCGCCTTGCGTGGCGTCGCCGGCGAATGGATCGGCTCGCTCGCGGGGTCTCTCCTGATGGGCTTAGTCCTCGCCACTGGGTTCGGTGTGGCACGCTCCGCACTTAGCTTGGCGGCGATACTTTTTGCAGCAAACTCACTCGGGTATTTTCTCGGCTCGGCGGTGAACGATTCCCTTGGAGGAAGAGCTGGAATGCTTCTCTGGGGGTTAATCTACGGTCTGTGCCTGGGGGCCGGAATCGGGGCGGTCCTACACCTTGCTCAGACCCGAGGCGCACGAACGAACTAACGGCGAAGTCGGAAGGCGCCTGTCAGAACGGCGAGCGGTAGCGACCCAGTCTCAGCTGGGAAGCTTAGGGCCGGTGGTTTTGAGCTGGGACACGCTGAGAGCCGCCACGAGCAGACCGGGTCTTTACCGCTCGCCGTTCTGACAAGCTTCGCTGAGGCATCTTACTTCAACACATTCACGAGTAACTGCGAACGATATGGCCCAGACCGGTAAATGCGTTGTGTGGCTTTCTGGAAGTCGGCCTCAGTGGCTTTGTAAATATCCACAAACTTTTGCGGATTGCGATCTACTAGGGGGAACCAGGTGCTTTGAATCTGCACCATTATCTTATGACCCTTGAGGAATGAGTGGTTCACGTCAGGCAGAGTGAATTCGACCTTGGTAACTTTGTTAGGAATCATGGCGTCGGGTTTTTCAAAACTGTTTCTGAATCGGGCCCGCATTGGCTCGCCCCTGACCAACATCTGGTAGCCACCCATTCTTACACCTGTGGGGTTAGGTTCAGCGTCCGGAGTATCGTTCGGAAACACGTCAATCACTTTCACCACGTAATCTGAATCTGTTCCGGATGTGGAGACATGAAGCGTGGCGGTAATTGGTCCAGCTACGGTCACGTTCTGCTGCAGAACCGGGGATTCGTAAACCAGGACGTCCGGCCTGGTGGCGGCAAAACGCTGGTCGTCAACCATATACTCGCGCGTCATACCAATGGCAATGCTATTGATGTAAGGCGCAGGCTTGTTGGGGTCGCTAATGTACTCATCAAATCCATCTGACGCTCCGGGCGAAGGATCTGCGGGCGCATCAAATGAAAGCCTGCCGTTCGACTGGAGATAAAGCGACTTCTTTTCGACATTCGTCGCCGGCCAATGATCGTACATCCGCCACTGGTTGGACCCCGTTTCGAAAACCAAAGCCTCAGGCAGCTTGCGATCACACTTGTCTTTGAGAAGGCAATTGAAGAAAGGCAGTTCGACATTCTCGCGGTAGTGGAGTGAAGTCTTGGAGCCGAACGCAACGTTTCCCAGGAAGTCGCCATCACTGCGGGCCCAACCTCCGTGGAACCATGGGCCCATCACCAGGGTGCTGCTGATGCCGGGATTTGCCTGTTCGATCGACCTGTAAGTGTTGAGCGCGCCAAAAAGGTTTTCTGCGTCGAACCAGCCTCCCACCGTCAACACGGCAGGCTTGATATTTTTCAAGTGAGGACGGATATTGCGCGCCTTCCAAAACTCATCGTAGTTCGGATGATTCATCACCTCGGTCCAAAACGCGACGTCGCCTTTGAGGTATTTCCTGTCCGCATTGGCCAAGGGCCCCATATCCAGAAAGAAGCGATAACCATCCGGGGTGCCGTGTTCGAAGCGCGGCGGAAAATCAGTGGTTGGCTTAGGCCGGGGACGGCCAAACGAAGCGAAGAAGTTAAAGCCGTGCGGCAGAAAAAGAGTGCCGTTGTGATGAAAATCGTCGCCGATGAACCAGTCTGCGATAGGAGCCTGAGGTGAAGCGGCTTTCAACGCCGGGTGCGCGTCAATCATCCCTGCCGAAACATAGAATCCTGGATATGAAATACCCCAGGTACCCACTCTGCCGTTGTTGTTGGGTAGGTTCTTCACCAGCCAATCGATGGTGTCATAGGTGTCAGTGCTTTCATCGATGTCCCGGGCGCCTGCCTTCTTCGGTTTGTGAGGTCGCATATTTACGTATTCGCCTTCCGACATCAGCCGCCCGCGCACGTCCTGATAGACAAATATGAAGCGCTCATTCTGGAACAGCGGCGAAGGGCCGAGGGCGCTCTTATAGAGATTCGGGCCATAAGGAGCAACGCTGTAGGGCGTTCGATGGAGCATGATCGGATACTTCTTCGACGTATCTCTGGGAACGTATATCGACGTGAAGAGCTTAACTCCATCTCGCATGTTGATCATTTGCTCGCTCTTCAGGTATTGGGCCTTGACTGCGGTGTCGTCTTGCGCATGGATCGCTTCCGTGCAAACGGCAGCAACCAGAACAAGAAAAAACACACGCGTGCTCATGAATCCGGAGAAGTTCATAGAACACTTCCTTAAGTTGCGGGTTTCTTTGAGTGAGGTACCGGAAGAGATCATCGCGCTAGACGGATTCGATAATCAGTTCGCGTCCGAAAGTAAAATTAGGACGTTTGCGACCCTTCATGTACTTCGCCGCCGTCTGAGAAAGCGCAGTTATGAGAATGGGCAATGCGATGGTGGCATCGCAATTCACATAAGCGGTGTGCGCGCCGCGCGCCAGCTTGCCGTAGATTAACCCCTCATCAAATGAAACGGCGTTGGATCTGCCACCCGGATGCGGCGTGTCGGTCGTGATTTGAATCGCATACTTGTGCCCGTGAAGGTGATCTTTGGAGATAAAAGAGGAGACCTCAGTTTGTTGAATGAAGCTCTTGGGTGTGCCACCACCGAGATTGATAACTCCAGTAACCCTTGCGCGTCCGCTAATGTTCATCATATCGAGCACGTCCTGAACGACGTCGAACATGAAGTTGTTCTTCTTCTCAAAACGCGCTGCCGCGATACCAACGGCAATTCCGCTATCCGCCATGGCGGGGCAGAAAATGGGAACCCGGGCTTTATACGCGGAAGTCAGCACGCCGTCCTCCGAAGCAATTTCCGCCAGTTCGCGACCAATCAAGTGCAGATACTCGCGAGTTGAATAGGGACGCGATTGGTCTAGTTGGTTTGTAAAGCTACCCACCCACTCATTTGCCTCGCGGTACTCTTCGTCGCTGGCAAGCAAATCCCACATCCGGCTGATCTGGGCTGAGTCTAGTTCGGCGTCGGTCATAGTGGGATGCGCCTGAAAATGGTAACGACCCAGGGTCTCATGAAGATCGTGAAAGAGCAGCGAGCCGGAAAGCACCAGGACATCGACAAACCTATTCTTAATTACGTAAGCCAGAAGGCGACGCATTCCAGCTGGGATAAGTGCTCCAGAGCCAGCCACCATGATGGTCGTATTATCACCAAGCATATCGAGCCAGATGCGATGAGCTTCGGCAAGTTGCCTACCGCCAAAGCCGGTGCCTTCCATTTTTTCCAACAGGCCTGCAACCGAACGATCCCGGTCCACCTGAACCGGACGTGTGGGGGTGATGAGATACTTCGATGCTTTTGGCTTTCGTTGCGTGACCATAAGGTTGTTCAACCTCTCACTAGTAGACTTTCGGTAATGATTACTGGATAAATATTTATGAGAAGCATTGCCTAACGCGTCCGAAGATCTTAAAAATCGGTTCCGCGCCGCGAGCGAGGGCCCGCACCATTTACGGAAAGATATGTATATGCGTCATAGCGCGACTCATAGAACTCGGTAAGTTCCACGCCTTCCGCTTCCCTTAGCTCGCCGTCCTTGACACGTTGGTTAATCAAGCGGCGGAACCCGTCGTGAAGCAGGTTCCGTTCGTAACGCGCGCGCTCGGTGGCCTCGCCCACAGTCGTGCCGCGAATTACTTTCTTGATCAGATAACCGTCTTCATCGATGTAGATATGAGCTTCATGCGGGGCACCAAAGAGATTGTGATTATTTCCCATTACCTCTTGATAGGCGCCCACCAAAAGGAACGCGAGATAATAAGTTTCACCGGGAACGAGTGAGTGGAGTTCGAGCACCTGCTTTACGTCGTGCAAATCCACGAACTTAGCGACAATGCCGTCGGAGTCGCAAGTAATGTCACAGAGAGTTGTGTATTCAGTCGGTGGCTTGTTTAGCCAGTGGATCGGTACGATGGGGAAGAGCTGATCCAGCGCCCAGTGGTCCGGAACGGAACGAAATACGGAAAAGTTTGTCAGATATTTTGCGCATAAGAGCCGTCGGAGATCGTCAAACTCTTCCGAAACATATTTAGCTTGTTGCGCATACTTGTTTGCGCGTTCACATACGTCCCAGAACAGCACTTCTCCTTTGGCGCGATCTTCTAAAGATACCAGACCCAGATTGAAGAGAGTAAAAAGCTCCTCACGATGCTCGAGCGCATCGTGGTAGTACTCTCTATAGTTCTTGACGGTTATCGAGGCTCTGAGCTCTCCGAGTTCAGTGACGACCTGCGGATCATCGTCATCAATTTCTATGGGTGTGATGTCTTCAACCACAGTTTCGATTTCGTCCTGAACGTTGGTAACCAGCATCGCATGATAGGCGGCTAGAAACCTGCCGGACTCTTGTATGATCGTTGGATGGGGGACGTTCTCGTCATCACACACCTGTTTGATGGTGTAGATAACATCATTGGCAAATTCCTGTGCCGAGTAGTTGGCCGACGAGTCAAAGGCGGTTTTAGAGCCGTCGTAGTCCACTGCCATGCCGCCACCCACGTCGAGAAAATCAATCGGAACCTTCAACTGGTGAACCTTCGCGTAGACGCGTGCGGCCTCTTTCATCGCATTCTTGATGCGTTTAATATCGGTGAGTTGCGACCCGATGTGAAAGTGTAGCAGCTTGAGCATGTCAATGCGGCCAGCTTGCTCAAGACGACGAATAACCTCCAACATCTCCGTGGTAGTCAGGCCAAACTTAGCTGCTTCACCACCGGATTTCTCCCAACGCCCAGAGCCTTTAGAGTAGAGCTTGACGCGCATCCCCAGGATTGGCAGGCCGCTTTCGTACCGCTCAGCAATATTCAGCACGTGATCAAGTTCGTTAAGTTTCTCAATAACGATTACCACGCGTTTGCCGCACCGCGCTCCAGCAAAAGCAAGTTCTATAAACTCCTCGTCCTTAAATCCGTTAAGGACCAGCAAGCTGTCGGGTGTTTGCTCGAGCGCCAGAGCGGCGTAGAGTTCCGCCTTCGATCCGGCCTCCAGGCCAAAATCGTAACGCGAACCCTCGCGCAAGTACTCTTCAACCACGGATCTTTGCTGGTTGACCTTCATCGGGTAAACGCAGAGGTGTGAGCCCTGATATTCAAACTCGCGGATTGAGCGGCTGAATGCGCGTTGCAGTTTTCTGACCTGAGCGGCGACTAGTTGAGGAAACCTCAACAGCACAGGGGCACCAATGCCGCGTCTTGCTAAGTCGTCGATAATTTCCTTGAGATCAGCGGAGCGAGGATCGCCGGCGGCGGGACGGACAACCAGATTACCCTTGCGGTTTACGTCAAAGTACCCAGCGCCCCAGTTTTCGATGCCGTAGGTTTCGAGCGTTTGCTCGATTGCCGTCGTCAATTCGCGGTCTCCTGCCTTACCTGCGGGACAATCTGTATGTTATTGATTTCAGTAGCTATAACGTAGTTATACATCATCCGAATCGAGCTAGTGGAATTTCTGGGATGGAAAGCTTTAGTCGCGCAATGTAACAGAAAACGGGTGGGGGGTCTATAACTTTTTGTTTCAGGAGAAGTGATTGAAACAGACTTAAGTCATTACTAGATAAGATATTTACTTAGAATTCGGACGTTCTGCCTCCGGTAGTTTTGCAGCCAAAGCCTTGACATATTGGGCTAGCTAACTATAATGCAAGCTTTTTTGCGCGCCGTCGCTCCATGACGTTCGCTTGCGGCCGACCAGTTAAGCTTCCAGAATACTTCGCACCATCCGCCACGTCGGGGCGAAGAGCACCTCTGACACTCCCTTTTACCTTTCAGGAGAAAAGATGAACCCAAAGACCGTCTTGAAGTATGGCTCTGATCAAGGGGCAAAATTCGTCTCCGTGCGATTTACTGACCTGCCAGGCTCCTGGCAACACCTAACGTTTCCCATTGGCCAACTAGGCGAGGATACTTTCGAGGAAGGTTTCGGCTTCGATGCCTCGTCAATTCGCGGTTGGGCCGCTATTCATGAGTCTGACATGCTTTTGGTTCCCGACGCGTCGCGATATTGGATGGATCCCTTCGCTGAGCAGCCGACGCTGTGCTTGATCGGAAACGCCGTGGACCCCATCACCAAAGAGGGTTACGCATTTGACCCCCGCTCGGTGGCGGTTCGTGCTGAGAGTTACTTGAAGTTTACCGGGTTGGCAGACATAGCCTACTTCGGACCCGAAGCCGAGTTCTTTGTTTTTGATTCGGTGAAGTTTAATAACGAACCTCACTCCGCCGGTTACACGGTCGACTCGGACGAGGCTCACTGGAATAGCGGCCGCGATGCCAATGAGTTCTCGGGATCTAATCTCGGTTACCGCATCCGCGCCAAGGAAGGTTATGTGCCGGTTCCACCCACTGATTCTCTCAGCGACCTACGCTCGCAAATCTCATTGACACTGGCCGAATGTGGAATAAATGTCGAGTGCCACCACCACGAAGTTGCCACGGCGGGGCAGTGTGAGATCGACTTCCGTTATTCGAGTATGCTGGGTACGGCCGACAATATTCAGATGTTCAAGTATGTAGTTCGCAATACAGCCTACCAGTATGGCAAGGCCGCGACCTTCATGCCCAAGCCACTCTACGGAGACAACGGTTCGGGCATGCACTGTCATCAGTCTTTATGGAAGGGCGATAAGCCGTTGTTTGGTGGTGATGGATATGCCGGGCTCTCCGAGATGGCCCTTTACTATATCGGCGGACTCTTAAAACACGCCGCTGCGGTCGTGGCCTTTGCCGCGCCGACCACCAACAGCTACAAGCGTCTTGTGCCCGGTTTCGAAGCCCCTGTGAATCTCGCGTACTCGGCGCGCAATCGCTCGGCCGCGATCCGCATCCCCATGTTCTCGACAAACCCCAAACTAAAACGGTTGGAATTTCGTCCGCCCGATCCCTCTTGCAATGCCTACCTGGCATTTTCGGCCATGTTGCTCGCCGGGCTGGACGGAGTTCAGAACCGTATCGATCCTGGTGAGCCATTGGAAAAAGACATTTACGACCTCTCGCCCGAAGAGCTGAAGGATGTACCCACGCTTCCGGGCTCGTTGGACGACTCACTCAAGGCACTCGAAGCCGACCACGACTTTCTGCTGAAAGGGGATGTCTTTAGTCCGCAGCTGATCGAGAGATGGATCTCTTACAAGCGCGAAAAAGAAATCCAACCGCTGAGGATGCGCCCGCACCCGTTCGAGTTTGGTATGTATTTCGACATCTAAACCAATAGAGTCCAAGGTCCAATGTCCAAGGTCCAATGTCCAAGGTCTGAATTGCCATAAGTTTGAGTCGAACCTCGAAGCACGACCGCTACAAGGAGACTAAGTAGGTCAGGTACGGAGTTGTTGGTCCTGGTTCAGTTTGGTTTCGGACCTCATCCCCGAGGGATGTATGTCAATAGCCGTGGGCGAGCGTTGCGCGACGCCCACGGATAGGCGAAAGAAACATGCCTGACCCTGAAGAGGTCACAATCCCGGGCACGGTTTGACCCTCCCAGGGTCAGAATCTCTTCGGCGATCCTCCATGGGCGTCGCAAAGCTCACCCACGGCTATTGACTTAAATCCCTTCGGGATTCGAAAACAGATTGAATCTGAACCTCAAGCTCACAACCCTCTATCGTTGTTGGCACATCTAGCCTACACCTGACCCACCGCGCAATATAACTCTCACCGCGTAAGTATCACCCGATCAGATCACAGCTTCTTGGTCCAAGATGAGGCCGAAGTTCCTGTTCCTTTCGGTGGTGTATAATTGAGTCACTCCAGTCATGGCATCGTTCTCCACCACGCGACTTGGCCGCTACGAAATCCGCTCCCAGCTGGGTGCGGGTGGAATGGGAGAGGTCTTTCTGGCGTGGGACACGGAACTGGAACGCACCGTCGCCTTGAAGATGCTGCACGCCGATGTCGCTTCAGATCAGCAGCGGATGCGGCGATTCGTGCACGAGGCTCGTGCCTCCTCAGCCTTGAATCATCCCAACATCCTGACCATCTACGAAATCGGACAAGCAGATTCGGCGCGCTTTATCGCCACAGAGTTCATCGACGGCGAGACACTTCGTCAGCACATGCAGAGCGCGAGGCCGAAGCTTTCAAAGGTGCTCGATATCGCACTTCAAGTGGCGAGCGCTCTTGCTGCCGCGCACGAAGCGGGAATCATTCATCGTGACATTAAGCCGGAGAACGTCATGCTCCGGCGTGATGGCATCGTTAAAGTCCTCGACTTCGGATTGGCGAAGTTAACCGAGCAAGTCGGCACGGTTGATACTCAAGCGCCGACCAGGACGTTCTTCAAGACGGCTCCGGGTATGGTGATGGGAACCGTCCTATACATGTCCCCGGAGCAAGCGCGTGGACTCACGGTTGACGCGCGAACAGACATCTGGAGCCTCGGTGTGGTGCTCTATGAGCTGGTAGCCGGACGGTTGCCTTACGAGGGGACAACAACGACTGACATCATGGTTTCGATCCTGGAACGCGAGCCTCCCCCACTCTCGCGTTATGCCCCGGAAGTGCCCACCGAATTGCAACGCATCATCTCAAAAGCACTGCGCAAAGCCTGTGAGGAACGTTACCAAACGGTTAAGGACTTGCTTCAGGATCTGAAAGATTTGAAGCAGGAGTTGGAGTTTGCAGCGAAGCTGGAACGCTCTACACCGTCGGCTTTAAATAAAGGGGCAATGGACACACGGAGCAGCGACCAACCAATGGTTGCCGCCACTATGAAGCCGTTAATTGTGTTGTTGGCTTCAGGGCTGCTGATCGGGCTGATTGTGATCGCCGGATACTACTTCTGGAGCAAACGCTCAGGACAAAGCGCACCCTCGACAAGTTATGTCGCGCCGTCGCAGCAACGTCTGATTTCGACCTTTCCGGGTTCGCACGCTGCCGCGAGTTTCTCGCCGGATGGGAACCGCATCGCGTTCGTCAGCGAGGTGGATGGCGTGTCACAGGTGTGGGTCAAAAGCCTAACTGAAGGCGACCCCGTTCAGCTCACCTCCGACGAAGCTCCTGCGAGCCGTCCGCGCTGGTCACCCGCCGGTGACGAGATCGTTTACGTCCGTCGCCTTCCGGGGAAGGTGAGCATTTATGCCGTCTCCCCGGAGGGCGGAACTCCGCGCAAAATCATCGAGGGCGGGCGAAATCCGAATTGGTCTGGGGACGGCAAGCGTTTGGTGTTCGAGCGCGACTACGATGTTTGGACGACGAACCGCGACGGCAGCGATCAACGCAGGATTGACGGCGTTCCCCCAACCGATTTCTTGGCGGCCGACCGAATGCCTGCTTTTTCGCCCGACGGCTCTGCGATCGCCCTCTTTCAAAATGACAAAGGGCCGATAGGCGATTACTGGGTCGTTCCCGTTTCTGGCGGCGAAGCGCGTCGTCTGACCTTCGATCATATTTACGGCGGCGCACCCGCGTGGACGCCGGACGGGCGATTCATCATCTTTCCTTCACAGCGCGCCGGAAGCATGACGCTGTGGAGAGTTCCCGTGGACGGCGGGCGGTCCGAACCCGTACTGATGAGCGCGGGCGAAGATACCGAGCCGGAGATTTCACGTGACGGACGCAAACTGATCTACACAAATACGCGCAACAGCCACATCCTGATGCTCACCGATGCGGCGACGCTGCAATCGCGCGAACTCAAGGAATCGCGCGTCGACATGGTTGACCCTTCGTTCTCTCCCGACGGAAGCCGGATCGTGTTCTTCGGCGTCAACCAGGAAGGCGACATACACATTCACACCATCGGCGCCGATGGGAAAAATCTCGCGCAGGTGACACGCGGGAAAAAGGAGAGAAACGTTCATCCGCAGTGGTCGGCGGATGGGTCAAGCATCTATTTCTATCAATTTCACCCGACGGTTTCTTTTCGCAAGATTTCAGTTCAAGGCGGCGAGAGCGCCGAACTGGTGCAAGGATGGGAGTGGGGAACGCACAACGGAGCGCGCGTTGATCCCCAAGGCAAGCGTATCATCTACTCGAAGATAGACAGGGGCTTTGTCGCCGCCACGATGATCCGCGACATCGCCACGGGAACAGAGACGGCCTTTAGTTTACCGCTAAGGCACGCGCGTTGGTCCCACGATGGTCAGTTTATCGTCGGTACTGATGTGCCGGGAAGGAATTGGAAGCTCGCCGAAATCAGTATCTGTGCTGTTGAGGGCGACGCGTGCCGCAAAGTGACGAACGGCTACTCTCCGCATTGGTCACACAACGACACGCGCATCTATTTTTTTCCGTTCACTGATTCTGATGGGGAATCACTGTGGGCGGTATCGCGCGAAGGAGGCGACGAGAGAAAGATCATGGATTTGCGACCGCTGCACCCGATTGGCCAGTTTTTCGACGTTTCATCGCAAGGACAGATCGTGTGGATGCAGTATCGGCGCGGCAAAAACGAGCTCTGGCTCGTTGATCTGTCTCACCAATAGCCGCCAGCCGGAATTGGGCAGTGCGAGATCAATACAGAACCGCGAGCGGTAGGACCGGGTGCCTACATTCCAACCCGCATTAGACTGGGTTCTCGCATTGTAGAAGATAGGAGCAGCGTGAGTGTAAGTCCCGGTCCCTACCGCACTCGGTTCTGTAACTGAATGACTCCTTAAAACTTTGCGAACTGCGCCACTCCCAAACCTGCAAGTTACCGAGTCTTCCTCCCAGTTCTTCATTCGTCTAGCCTAGCCTCTCACCCACCGCGTAATATAACTCTGTGCATGTCTTCGACGAGAGAGTTGAATCGCTGCTTAGTGATTTACCCGATCAGCAGGGTGCCCGGCTGTTTCTTGAGCGGCTGCAAAAGGAAAATCCCCGAGCCTACAAAAATTTGAACCGCGAGCCGGGTGTACTTTCGGACGCCTTGACGCTCGCCGCTTGGAGCCCACTGCTGGGCACGACGCTCGAGCAAAACCCCGACTACATCTCCTGGCTAATTCGCGAGCGCACCAACCCCCGCGTCAGAACTTGCGACGAGCTGAAGGAGTCGCTCGCGCGTTTCGCCCTAACAAACTCCTCGGTGGGCACGCAGGTTTTGTTAGCGCGTTTTCGCCGGCGAGAACTTCTGCGCATTTACTTGCACGATATCCGCCGTACCCACACTTTGGTTGAAACTACTGAGGAGTTATCAAATCTGGCTGATGCGATTCTGGACTATGCTTTGAGCCTCGCGAGCCAGGACCTTGATAACCGTTATGGACCGCCGCGCCGCAAGGACGATCGCGGCCGCAGCGCCACTGCGGAGTTCTGCATTGTAGCCCTGGGGAAACTTGGCTCACATGAACTCAACTACGCTTCCGACATCGATTTGGTGTTCATTTATTCTGATGAAGGCTCAACTTCGGGGTTAGGTGAACGCGGTGAGGTGAGCAATCGCGAGTATTTCATTAAGCTCGCGGAAACGATTGCCAAACTCGTGGGCCAGCCCTCCGGTGAGGGTGCTGCCTATCGAGTCGATCTGCGCCTCCGGCCTCATGGGCGCGACGGGACGCTCTCCTGTTCACTCAACGAAGCCACACGTTACTACCGCGAAAACGCCCAGGCCTGGGAGCTGCAAACTCTGATTCGCTCTCGGGCCGCCGCAGGCTCAGCGTCCCTGTTCTCTCGCTTCGCCAAAAGCGTTCAGGAACAAGTTTTTCGCAAGGACGTTTCAGTCAAAGAAGCCCTGGCCAGTGTGCGCCTGGCAAAACAAAAGATAGATAAACACATTGAGCGTAAGTCCGGCGGGTTCAACGTCAAACTTAATCGCGGAGGAATACGAGAGGTTGAGTTTATTGCCCAGGCGCTGCAGCTCGCTCACGGCGGAAATGATGAATGGCTTCGCGCTGCCCACACCCTGATTACCCTCGGTCGGCTTGGTGAAAGAAATTTGATCACTGAACAGGAGCGCACGGAATTATCCGACGCTTACAGTTTCCTACGCACTCTAGAGCACCGACTGCAGATGGAGCATGGACTCCAGACGCACACCATTCCGATCGCTCCGGAGCAGAAGGCTTTGGTGGCACGTCGCATGAAGTTCTCTGGTCGGACGGCAACTGAACAGCTGGATCGCGCTTTGCAGTTCCATACATCAAGAGTAAGCAAGGCCTATGAGCGTGTGTTTGGAGGAGCGGGACCCTCGGATTCAAGGGTTGAATCCGCGCCCATTAAGAACGCCGCGCAATCTGAAGGAGTCTCTCATCGTGAGCTTGGGCCATCGGTCCATACGGACAGGGCTTCAGCTTATGCGGCCGCGTCCGTTTTTGCACGGCATCTGGTAAATATAAGCGGAGAACCCCAGGCGCTCGACGTTGAATCGATCAACCTCATCTTGGAGAGAGAGGCCCTCGGCTCGCTCAACTCGCACCGAGCGCTCTCATTCGCGGCCCGCATCGCTTCATCGCTGGAGAAGGCGGATGACGCCATAGCCATCTCCGAAAGGAGTCTGGTTGCTCTCGTTCGACTGTGCGGCTCGTCAGAGTTTTTCGGCGAAATGGTGGCGAGTAATCCCGCGTTGATTACTTCAATGGCTGCCGAGCGCGGAAAAAACGCCCGCCGAGATTTCCGCTCTATGCTGCGCTCGAGCATTACGCCGGAAAATGACTTCTCGACGGAGTTATCGGTTTTGCGACGCGCCTGGGCCAGCTTGCTGCTCGACATTGGCATCCGTGACGCTTCGGGCAAGATATCGCTCTTTGAGTCAAATCGCCTTCAAACCGACCTGGCAACGGCAAGCATTAACGTTGCTCACTTGATCGCGAAACGCGAGTTGGTTCGGCGCTACGGCCGACTGGATTATAAACCCCGCATCGCCATTCTGGCGCTGGGACGTTTGGCCAGCGGCGGCGTCGATTATGGGTCTGATCTCGACATCATCATTGTTTACGATTCGTTTCTTCCGCCACCGGTTTCTGCACTCAGTCAGGAGGAGGCCTACGCCAGGCTGGGCGAGTTGATGATTGCCGCGCTGGCTAGTGTGACCCGCGAGGGGTATCTCTACCGCGTTGATTTGCGCCTGCGCCCCGATGGCCAGAACGGACCTCTGGTCGCAAGTTCGCAAGCGTTCCTGGACTATCTGAAAGAGCGCACAGTTGTCTGGGAATGGCTCGCTTACGTGAAACTGCGCGCGGTCGGCGGTGACCTGGACCTCGGCAAGATGATCGAAACCCACGCCAGGCACGCGCTTCATGAGGCCGCGCGCAGGAACGACCCGGAGGGGCTCAGAAAAGAGACGCGTCACGTGCGCGACAGACTCGAAAAAGAGAAAGGAAAGCAAAATCGGCACCGGGGCATCGACGTCAAATATTCAGCGGGCGGCATGCTTGATGTTTATTTTGCCACGCGCTATTTGCAGTTGCGCGACGACGTTTCCGACGAAGGCGAAGACCGTTCTACCGCGACAACTCTCAAGCGACTGCGAGCTACGGATTCGCTGAATGAGGAAGATTTCACAGCATTAAGCAGTGGTTACGCACTGCTGAGGTCTGTCGATCATCACCTGCGTCTGATTCTGGGGAGACAAGCACGTCTGCCCGCAGCCGACCATCCCGCATTGAGAGATATTGCCAGCCAATTGGGATTTGTGTCGGCCGTTGATCTTCACGAAGTGTTGTCGGAAACGATGAAGAGCATTCGCGAGGCTTACCTCAGAATTACCGGCTAAGCGTACTCAGGCGGCGTACTGGCGCACTTTGGCTAGAGGCTATGCGGATCCCAAGAAGTATCCACGGTAGTTTGCAGGTCAGAAAGGGGGACCAACCTGCAACGTGGCGAGGCTTGAGCCGTCTAAGCTAACCGCACCACTCCACGCCATTCCTCAGGCTTGGGCCTCATTCCAAGTCGACTCATACCAGCAGCGCGTGCACCAGGAGTGCATCGCTTGTCGTTCTTCAGTATCGTAGTAATGAGCCTGGGGCAGTCGCCGCACGACCTCGTGTTCGTCATCGTTCAGGTCAGACCAGGTCTGTAGACGACCTTCGCCGCAACGAGGACAGTTTTTCTCAGTGTTCACGTCACTATTATCTTGTAACAAAGATGTTTGTTTACTGTTTCCGCCGACTCGTGTAAGTTAGCCTTGGTGGCGCCTATAAGCAAACAGTAAGCCATAGGATAGCATTCCAGATATCAGATGACGTTAAGGGAAGCACGAATGTTCAGAATCAAAGCCTCGTATACGGAACAATTGGAATTGAGAACAACCATAGAGCGCGCTCGCGAGTTCTTCAGCGAGTTTCGGAATTTTGTCGATTTGATGCCCGGCATTGAAAGTATTCGCAAAGAAGCAGGCGGCATCATGCGGTGGATGGTCCGCACGGAGGTGCCCGTGATTGGGGCAGTGCACGCCAGTTTTGCGGTTGAGAAAACCGAGGACCGTCCGGAAAGGCTGGAATGGTCACCCGCCCGCAGCGAAGCGAAAAACTACCTTCGTTACGCAGCAGCATTCGAGGAGCGCGGTCATAAGGTTTTGGTTCGCATTGCTCAGCACGTGGAGTTGCGCCGATCCCATGGCAGAGACCTGCACACCCTCGCCGGCCTGATTGGCGAAGGGGCCATCAGCGCCGAAATGCAGAAGCGCGTCAGCGAGATGATCAAAACCTTCCTGGAACGCGCACAAGCCAAGTTAGAGGCAGAACCCGACTGCGAACAGCAGGCAGTTTAGTAGCGAACCTTACTTTGAGAAGAGGCGCTCAGGGTTTCCACTCTTCAGATTAGCCAAAGGTCGGTCGTTCCTATGGAATCGGATCGACCTTTTCCTTTTCGGATGTCCATAACTGATCATATTCGCAAACATCCTAAAGGCTCCCGGTACGCCCACCCCCAGCTGCCTGTACCACACCAGGCTCGTGTAGATGTAATACCCGCGCCCGTATTTCGTGGCGAGCAGCCCGCCTTTCAACGAAGGTTCACCGTCATCCGCCGTTTCAAACAGAGTCTGATATTTAGGATCCCACTCTTTTGGAAAATAAAGCCCGCGCTCCTGAATCCAGCGATCAAAATCAGCTCGAGTAATTCTGTTGGGAAAATTTAACAACCGATGTTCGGGCTCTAGGAATTTTACCGGCGCTGTTTCTTGAGTGACACGTTCGTTTCCTAAGACGATCGGAAAAGGCGCGAGTTGGGGGCGACCCTTGGAGGGATCGGGATTCCACTCCTCGGTCTTGTGATAGAAAACAATCAACGTCCCACCTTCTCGAACATAGTTCAAGAGACTTGAATTTGCGGCGATCAACTCCGCATGAGCCTGATAGCCACGGTTGTCTATAATGAGCGTGTCGTAATTGGCCAACTCGCCCGTCTGGAGCTGTTCGATGCGCAGTTCCTGCGCGTTAACTCCCAGCGCCATCAGCGACTGCTCGAGCGTTTTATCAAAGCTGGGTATGAAGCCAACCCTCAGGTCCCTCACCACTCGCGACGCGCTGTAAACCACGTGAAGAAATCTTTGCGCAATTGGTTGTGAGGACCCCTCTGATTCCACGGACAATAAGAATTGCCCAAAACCATCGCGCGCGCGACGGCTTACAGCAGCGGACGCCAGGGGAATGGCGTTGGATCTAATGGTTAGTTCTTGGGTTTCGTATGGTTCAAGAATTATCTCGCGTCCCACCTCGAAGATGTGATATCTGGGCGCGCTTAGTTTCACTGTACCCCGGAACTGTCTGGCAAGGTTGTTAGACAGCTTGATTTTGATAACAAGTGGCCGGTTGATGATGGCCGGGGTAAGAACGTACAGCGACGGCGAGATTTCTTTGAACTCAACGGCGGGGGCGATGTCCATTTTCGTTGCCGCGCTTAATGAAAACCGCGCACCGTCGATGTCCAGATCAGCATCCGCGACAAAACGCTCACCAAATAGCTTGCCATCGTAAAGATGGTGTGCCAGCGGGACGGTAGGCATGGCTGTGGTTGGCGTCACTCGATCCACTGTATTGCTGGTTTCCGTGTCTGCGACTAGTTGCTCGGCCGCATCCAGCGGTGCGCGGGTGCCCCAACTAAGAAAAGATAGCCTGTTAATATCGACGGTCCTATCCCCCGTGTTGTCCAGACTGACGGTAAATCGCGCCGGATTACCTGGCACAAGAAGAGAATTGTTTGACTTTAGGATCAACGTAACGCCGGAAGTAAGACCAAGGGCTCGATTTCCGCGTTCGGTTATCAGCCTCAGGCGGTGGGAATGTTCTGGAGCGATATTCGTCGTGTTCCCCTGCTGGCGCCGCCAGCCAATCAAGGCATTGAGTACTTTGTCCGGCTCTTCGATGAATTCTGTCAAAGGACGGCTGTCAATTGTCGGAGCTGCGAGCCGGGCACTGATGGTCTCCGGAAGAGATAAGCCTTCAAGAAAAGTTTTTGCAGCACCGGGAAGCTGCTTCGCGGAGGGTGCTTCGCGCACCAGAGCGTAACGAATTAGTGGCAGGCTGGTCTCACCTCGCATGCGCTCCGCTATGGTTTTTGGCCATGGCCCCTGGGAGGCATGTTGCCGCAATGCCGCTAGAGCTTGGTCCGCGTAGATTTTTCCGCGCGTAGGATCCCGCTCGTTGGGATCGACGGTGATTAAATTTTCAGTGTTTCCAGTACTCTGGATGGCCGCGCCGGACCCGCCGGCCACCCTGCTGCGAACGAAAAGTCGGCTTGGCTGCCAAACGGTCAGCCTCTGCAGTTGTTCGGTAAATCGATTGGGATCGGCAGCGGCATCAAACGCTTCGAGTATTAAACGACCAGTTGCCTGATGATGACCATGGCCGCGGGAGGTGTCGTGGTTCGTAATGATGATGTCGGGACGTAGCTCTCGAATCTTGAGCACCATGCGCCGAAGCGCTTCATCGTGACCCCAGACACGAAAGGTTTCTTCCGCGCTCTTAGAGAACCCAAAATCACGCAAGCCAAGAAAATAGGGCTCCGAGCCCTGGATCTTTGAGGCTTCGATGGTCTCACGGGCACGAATCACGCCGAGCTCTTCATACAGTTCCGGGCCTACCGCATTCTGTCCCCCTTCACCGTAAGTGGAAAACAGACTAACGGTGAGTAGGCCGTACTTGCGTCGCAAGATGGTTAGGGTCGTTCCGTCTTCGTCGTCAGGATGTGCGGCCACACACATTACTGTCCAGGGGTTGGTGAGATCGTGCAGCGCCTGGTAAAGCTCAGGCTTGTCGATAGCCCGGACTGTAGCAGTTGGCGACGGTGGGGACGAGGGCGGGAGTTCCTGAGCACGGGATGATGGTGCCAGGACAAGCAAAGCGCAAAGCAACAAGCACAACAACCCTGGAAATGGTTTCCTCTGCGGCTTCGTTCCAAATTGTTTAATAGCTTCCATAGTCGGCGATGGGGGGATCCCTCTCTATCAGGCTCGGGTCCGGTCGAATCGTGCCCCCACAAGCAGGCTCACTCCAATGATAAGTATCAGAACCACGCCGTACGCGGCCGCCGCCCCGAGATTAAAATCGCGCAGTTCCGAGGCAATAGCAATTGAGATGGGCCGATTTGAGGGTACAAAAAGGAGGACCGAGGCCACGTATTCGCCCAAGGCGATAACAAACGCCAGTAAGGTACCCGCTGCCGCACCCGGCCAAACTAAGGGCAAAGTAACACGCCGGAATCTCTGCCACCAACGCGCACCCAGGCTTCCCGCGGCTTCTTCCAGTGCCGGATCGAGCTGTTCCATGCTTGCCTGCAGAGCGCGAACCACGAGCGGCATGAAGCGCAAAAAATAGACAACCGGCAGAATCCAGAACGTTCCGATCAGCACATACGAACCAAGCAACGGGCTGGGCTTGCCGTAAGTTTCTGCCAGCGCGACTGCGACTACCGTTCCCGGCAAGGCCCAGGGGATCAATACCAGAAGGGACAGCAGACGTTTCCAGGCGCGACGTCCTTTCCCCATTGCTAAAGTCACGACGCAGAAACTCCAAAGCAAAGCCGCCAGCGCGGCAATGGCCGACATCGATAAGCTATTTATAAAAACCCCACTTGCATCTTTCTCGGTGAGGATGCGTGCGTAGTTGGCGAGCGTGTAGGCCGGAGGCAAGGTTTGGGTGGTCCATCGACCATCACGGGCGAAGCTGACCATGACCAGGGTGGCCACCGGCAGGACCAGCAGACTCGCAAAGATCAGTCCGCCCACCATCGCTGCCGCGCGAGCCTTGCCCCCAGTTATGGGCCTAAGTCGGCGGCCGGTTCCTTTCGTTGCCGCGGCGGCAAACTTCCGAGTCCCTTCGTAACGCTGAAAGAAGATTAACGCGCCGAGGGAGAACGCCGCCAGGATCACGGTTTCAGTAAGGGCCAGCTCCAAGTCGCCGCGTTGGCGCGCGGTGAAGATCTCGAGGGTCAGCACGCGCACGCCGCCGCCAAAAAGAAGAGGAGCGCTGAATGAGGCCATCGAAGTCATGAATGTTAGTAAGCCTGCGGCGATCAAGGAGGGCGTTAGTTGTGGCAGAACCACGCGGAACAGCACGTAAACAGATCCCGCTCCCAAGCTGCGTCCGGCCTCTGCTAGTCCCGCATCAATCCGGCGCAGACCGGCGGTGGTAAGGACGTAAAAGAACGGATACATCGTGTAGGTATGAAACAGGAGCAAGGCTGTCCAGCCCCGCAGCGACCAGGGTGCTGTTTCCAGGTGAAAGACCGACTGTACCAGCCGCGCCAGAATCCCTGACTCGCCACACAAAAAAATAAAAGCTACGGTGCCAACTAGCGGCGGCAGCACTAGCGGGAGGGCCGCCAGAACCGCAAACAACCGGCGTGCGGGAAACGAGTAGCGCTCGAACAGAAAAGCGAGCGGGACTCCCACCAAAGCGCAAAACAGCACCGTCAGAATTGATACTGCAAGACTTGTCAATACCGACTCCATCACCACACTTTGAGACAACGCCTCCGCGTAGTTTGCCAATGACCATTGGTGGTTCCGCTGAAGTGAGCTGACTACAACCTGTAGATTCGGGTAGATGACGCCGTAGAGCAGGACGAGGCCTGTGATGAGGAAGAGAAAAAGACGCGGAGAGGGGGAGACTGGGAGAGAGGGAGAAGAGGCGGGTAGATGAGGGAAAGTGGAGATGGAGAGATGGGAAGACTGGGCGACCGGGAGATCGCGAGCTGCCTGTTGGGGATCAGACCATTGAGTATTTTTCTCCCGCTCTACCTTTCTCCCCGTCACCGTCTCCTCCCGACCTCCCCGTCTCCCTTTCACACCGTCTCCGTGCCACCGCCATCCTTCAGAAGTGAGAGCCACTCTGCAGGTAAGGTAATGAAGCACGAGTCGCCGATGGCGAAACTGCCTGATTGCAGCACCAAGGCTTCGAGTTGAAGGCCGTTGGCATCGAGCTTGATGCTGGAAGTGGCTCCGGCAAAGTTAAGCTCACGCACACGCGCGGGCAAAACATTTTCGGATCCCTCACTGTTTCTGGTGATCAGCAGATGTTCCGGACGGATGGCGAGAACCGAAGGCTTGTTCATTGATGCCAACTCGTTATCGCGCGTGGGCAGACGCAGCGTGTGGTCTCCCTGAAGCGTTTTGAATTCACTAAAGGGGGGGTTGCTTGAGCTGAGGCGCGTCACCTTGATTATATTGTTCCGTCCAAGAAAGCGAGCCACTGAAATCTGGGCTGGATGTTCGTAAAGCTCGCGGGGCTTGCCCGTCTGCAAGATACATCCTCGCATCATTACGCTAGTGCGATCGCACAGCGCGAAGGCCTCCTCCTGATCGTGAGTTACGTAAACAGCAGTTAGTCCCAAGCGGTTTACCAACTCGCGCAATTCGCCACGAGTTTCCTCGCGCAAGGCAACGTCGAGGTTGGAGAGCGGTTCGTCAAAGAGCAACAGTGCCGGCTCGATAGCAATTGCGCGCGCGATTGCAACCCGCTGTTGCTGACCTCCCGAAAGTTCATCAACTCTTCGTTTCTCGTATTTGGGAAGCTGGACTAGTTCGAGGGCGCTAGTGACGCGTTCAGCGATTTCCGGCTTGGGTTTGTGCCGGGCTCGTAAGCCGAAAGCAACGTTCTCAAAAACGTTCAGGTGAGGGAAGAGCGCATAGTTTTGAAAGACCATGCCGAAGCCGCGATGCTCCGGCGACAGATTAGTAATGTCCTTGCCCTCAAACTCGATGGTTCCGAAATCCGGTTTTTCCAGCCCGGCAATCATGCGAAGCGTAGTTGTCTTGCCGCAGCCCGATGGACCAAGCAAGCCAAAAAACTCGCCCCGCTCAACGTTGAGAGACACTTCGGCGACGGCGGGCGTTGAATCGAAATGCTTGGAGACGTTCTTGAGAGAAAGGATCGCCATTCTGTTTCTAGTTCCTGTGCAACAAGTCTGCAGATTCTGGATTTCTGAACAAAGCTTTTCCGAAGAAACAACGATCCACGAAACGACACGAACAAACGCGAAATGGTCTTAGTGCAGTTTTGTGTAATTTCGTGGATCGTTCTTGGTTGTTCATCTGCTCCTTCCGCGAATCTCGGTGTCCCAGTAGCGCAGCCATTCGTTTCCTTGTTTACGTAGCAATTCCCAGTCGAGCGGCATGCGGTTAAAAGGCTCGTTCATCCATTCGGGCAGTTGCGATCGATCGATGTCAGTACGGACGGGAATGCGATAGTAAGTACGAGCGGCTTCAACCAGGTTCTCCGGGGTGGTCGCAAACTCATAGAATCGCTGCGCCTCTGCTTCGTTTGGAGCTCCCCGCACAATTGCGATTCCATCCGAGATTACTGGCGTGCCGCTCGCAGGAATCACATAAGCGAGGGGAAACGCTCTTTGCTCTTTGTAGATCCATACGTCCGGGAGATTCCATAGACTGATAAATCCTTCACGGCGGGCCAGCTTCTGCATTAACAGCGTGCCGTCCGCCGTGTATTCATGGACGTTGGCATCGAGCCGGCGCAGCCAATCATACCCCTTCTCTGGTGAACCAGTGTCCTTATAAAACCGCCAGATCATGGCGCCAAAGATGGCCCTCATGGAATCCGAGGGATTCGGACTGCGAATCAAAACCTTGTCACGCCACCTTGGATCCAGGACGTCGTCCCAATCGCGGGGAGCATCTTCCGGCCTCACAGCCTGGTTGTTGTAGACAATCACTTCCGGCGTTTCGTAAATTCCGTACCATCGATCCTGCGGGTCGTGGCTTGACGCTGCCACTTTCTCCGACCAGGTGGGACGATATGACGCCAGGAGGTTCTCATCAGCGGCCGTTTGAAATGTGGTGTGGGCAGCTCCCCACCAGAGATCCGCCTGGGGCCGGTTGCGCTCGGCACGCACGCGCTCCAGAATTTCACGCGAACCCATATCTAGAAACTGCACGTCGGTATTCGGATGCTTTTGCTTATAGCGGGTGATGAAATCGCGCAACTGTGCCTGCCCGTGTGGGGTGTAGATCAGAAGCTTGTTTGCGGCCGGGGCGCTGGAGCGATTGCAGGAGACCACTGCAGCTAAAAGGCAGAGCAGGGTCA
>JACCSP010000108.1 GCA_013812905.1 Pyrinomonadaceae bacterium | reverse complement strand
TGTAGACAGCACCACTCGGGTGTACCGAAGGCGGCATTAATACGAACTGGCCCTGTGCGCGGACCTCATAGCCGTCGCGCTTAAACGACTTCGGCTTGACGGCCACCGGCAGAGATAGATAGATGTGGCCGCCGCGATGTGTCTCATCAACCCAAGTATTCGCAAAACCCGCCCGATCGCATCGGTTCAACTGATCTGTAAATGAAGGTTTGGACTCTGCATCAATGATTGCCAAGTTGCTACTTGCAGCTCCACACACGACCCCGATGTTAAGGTCTTGTCCAAATGAGAACATCGCCTCGCGCTCCTGAGATGAAGGTGGCTCGTACTGATAGGCTTTCCATTCCACTAGAGGCACCTTGCTCCTGGGAGAGGCGACGATCGTTGACAAACCCTGCGCGGCATATTCCGCCGCGATTGCTCGAAGGGGTTCTCCGTGCATAACTAACTTCTTATTGATTAGCTTTTGTTGGAGAATAGAATTACGGAAATTTTCCGTAATCCATAAAACCCACTAAGCCCATCTGCGCAACTGAACGCTCTTAGAAGCCTGCAATCTGCCCTAAATTGTTTGTTTTTCGTGAGGTGTTCGAGGTGTGTGTGATTGGTTGGGATTCATAATCCCACGGTCGGACCCCCTATCCCAAAGAAGCGGCTGAGCTAGCGAAATTCCAAGTGGCCAATACGTGGCCAAAAATAACTGCACGGGATGTATATGCGTGGTAGGGAATGGGAAGGAACTGGAAAACCTTAATATTCCTTCGGTGGCTGCAACTTTCGAAAAGGCAAATACTTACGTTTTGCTGGTAATCCAATTCGCAACGCGGAGCGCTTCCCAGAAGCTCAGGATCACTTCTTGAAGGACAACCTCAGATCTTGAAGGATAACTCATGTTAACAGGCATCTTTCCAATGTAGGCCCCAAATCTACTTCAGGTAGTGCCCCTACATAGAGCTAATTTCTTGATAATAATAAAGGTATGGTAGGCGCGCGCGGATTTGAACCGCGGACCTATACCGTGTCAAGGTAGTGCTCTACCCCTGAGCTACGCGCCTAGACTTCTAAATATGATCGCTTAAAGAATCAAAGAAACGAAGCCCGAAACTAACAAAGCAGTTATTCTCTGTCAAGGTGAGTTTGAGGTGAGTGTTGTTAGCAAATTAAAATGTCCAGTTTTATTAGCAAGTGAAATGTCCGGTTTTGGTTTTTGGTTTTCTCATCTATTTATCCAGCAGTAGCTGTGGGAATGTGGGCTAAACGTTATCGAGATAGTTTGGTCCAGATGTTCATGCAGGGTGACTCTGCAACCAGCCAGCGTCCCTCGTAGCTTGCTCCGTTCCAGCTGCCAACTGCGATTGGCAAAGCTGACCGTGTTGTCTCGAGCTACCACGCACTCATGTTGCAGGGAGAAGACCGGGTCCAGGTCCTGCCGTCTGACCGGGACAAACGCGGTCCCGCGCTGGCCGGTTTTGACACTGAACTTGAGGTGGAACTGGATGATATACTCCACCCGGAGAAACTGATTAGCCGCGTCCGCTGTGGTAATCTTTCGCAGCCTTAGCTCTTGCGGCAACCGTCCCTGCCAGGTGCCAAAGCCGCGTTCGCTACGCCCCCGAGCCTTTGGCGAATAGGCCGGAATCATCTGAATCCCCAACTGTCTTAAGGACCTGCCTACCTGCGTCAAACGGGTATGTCCACCGGCTCGCCAGCTTCGGGTGAGAAAGAAATGGGTGGCTCTATCGCTATAAAGCGCACAAAAGACTCCTTGCTGCTCGATCACTTCGCGCAACCCGGCCAGCACCGTGCGCGTCGATTCCTCCTCCACCAACTGCGCGTAGTAAATCTCGCTGGTGGCGCCGCTTGCGGTGCTTGACGCGTTTCCGCCTCAGCTTCACCAGCCCTGCTCCCTGCAAGGCCTGCTTTACCCAGGTGTAACTCAGCTGGATGTTGTGCTCCTCCTTCAGCTTCTCGTGAAAGTGTTGGACGCTGAAGTCAAAGTATTGCTCATGATACAACCGCAATACCGTCTCCACCGTCTCCAACAGTACTCGCTTCGTAGAAGCTGGGTGTGGTAACCAGGCGGATGCGCTCACTCGCCTCTCACGGCATCAGCTGTTCGGTTTCAGTCTTGGCCCCCGGGGCGGCGTGCGTTGCGGCACGGGATTGCAATCAACCGTGAAGGCGGCCTTCTGGGAAGACTTTCCGCTAATAGGTTTGTCGGCCGCACCGGGGTAGAGCACTTCGAGCGTCGTCCAGCCCTGGTAGATTGGAACTTTAGGTCGGACCCCGGGCGCCGCTATCTTGTCCAGTCCACCGGCAACCGCCAGCGCCTCTATCCTTCGCTTCCAAAAGACAGGCTTGGTTTCGCCCTTGCGCAGTGTCTCTTCGTAAAATGGCGTTGCGAAACCTCTATCGCCGACAAAGCGATACTTGATCTTGACAACTTCGTCGCCCGGACGGTTCTCTCCCGCGGTTATACGGCCCTTAAATCCGACATAAGCCGGGCACGCGTAACCCTTCGTCTCGGCACGTTCGGGAGTCAATAAAACAGAGGTTATCACGGGGTCCAGATGCACACCGGGCTTGGGTGACCCGCCGGTCGTTGGCGTATAACCGGTGGGCATACAGCGAACCTGAGCGCTCAGTCCCGTTTTGGCTTTGTGTGGGAATGAGGGCACATTCTGGAAATTCCCGCCCGAATCTTCCATGCATATCATGTTCAGCTCGGCGATATAAGCGACGGGGAGGTCAACGTTGAAGCCGTGCTGCAGAAGTCCCGCATGGGATCCGTTCTGACCTTCGCGCTTTTTCAGTTCGTTATTGCAAACCTCTACTGGATGGGTATGGGGGTGCAGGTAAGGGAAGGTAAGCGTGTGGTAATTCCAGCCCTCGCCGTGATTCGTGCCCATGGAGCGGTGGGATTTATCAACCGGGAAAGTCTCCATGTCGGGCGGTCCATTCGGCAGTGGGATGGGCCGTCACATTGAAGTGGATAGCATGACGTCGATGGTGGCCCAGGACTGCGAACACAAACAACAAGCGAAAGCTTACCGTCGACACCACTAGGAAATCGTTGAAACTAACTCCTTGACGTGGTTCTCAAGAAAAGTGCGCCATGTTTGTGAGGGTGGCCTTCGTCGACGTACCATGTACTTGGCTACTGTTGCTTGAGAGATCTGTACTCCCAGTTTCAGCAACTCGCCATGAATCCTCGGTGCTCCCCATAGTGGATTCGCCGTGCTCATCTGCCGGATTAACTCTCGTATTTCCCGGCTGACGCAAGATCGACCTGACTTCCCTGCTCTGCTCTTCCAACGCCAATATAATCGAAACCCTTTCGCTGCCACCCGATTACTGTTTCCGGTTTGACGATAACCAGCGCTGAGCGCCACTCCGACCAGATCCGCAAAAGTATCACGCATAACAAGCGATCTGCGCTTCTCAGGTTCGGCCCTTGTTCGTTCGCCGCTGAAGCACAGCATGCTGATGGCGTAGAGCGAGAATCTCGAGATGCATGCTTGCTCGCGACTGTAGACCCGAACGCAGCGTAGAAAGAAACGACCACAGGACAGCATTCATGCCATCGGAAGTTAGCAGCAGTAACCGCTAACTTCAATGATTTATAAGCCGGATGAGGTTTTTGGTAGGGACCCCTAGCTGTTGGATCTCGTGGTCAATTCACCAGGTAGCTCAGAGCTTTGAGGCCTCCGCTGCGACGCGGTCCCAGTCAGCATACAACGATTGAAGCTTCGTCTCCGTCTCCTGGTACTCATTATTAAGATGAATCAGTCGGGTCGCATCCCGCGCCGTCTCCGGCTCGCCCATCTGCTGGGAAATTTCATTCAATCTCGTTTCCGCTTGAGCGATATCAGCCTCCAGGCTCACCGACGTACGGGCATCAACCTTTGTCTTCTTGATGACCTTTACACCCGAAGGCGCTGATCTTGTCGTCGCATTCCTTTTGCCTTTTGCTGATTGTGTAGTACTTCTTGGAGCCTGACTGCTTGTCTCTTCGCTTTCCGGAACAGGTGTTAGGGGCTCAGCTCGCACCAAATTAGCAGGGGCGGCGTTCGCCGCCGCCTTGGAGAGTGCGCCCAATGTCAGGCGTCCGGCTCTCCAGTCATGGTACTCGGTGTAGTCGCCATCATAGTGTTCCGCTACCCCCTGGCCATCGAGCGCAAGCATCTGCGTAGCAACGCGATCCAGAAAATAACGATCGTGGCTAATTGTGAGTATGGTTCCTTCGTAGGCATCGAGGGCTTCTTCCAGCGCCTCGCGGGAGGGAATATCCAGATGGTTGGTGGGCTCATCCAGCACCAGCACATTCACGCGCGAAAAGATCAACTTCGCCAGCGCCAGACGCCCCTTTTCGCCGCCAGACAAATCGCCAACCTTCTTGTAAACGTCGTCTCCCGTGAAGAGGAACTTTGCCAAAAACGATCTTAACTCGCCCGCGGTAGCGCTCCAAGGAGCCACGCGGCGGAGCTCCATGATAATTTCGTTTCGATCGTCGAGATCCTCGAGTTGCTGCGCGTAGTAGCCAATCTGGACTTTGGTACCCCACTGAATCTCGCCGGCGAGCGCGGGAATTTTTTTAAGAATGGTCTTAAGAAACGTGGTTTTTCCGGATCCATTTGGTCCGATAATTCCCAAACATTCCCCCCGACGCAGAATAAAAGAGATCTCGCGCGCCAACATCTTGTCCGGATAACCGATGGCGGCCTCCTTGACCATCAGGACGTGATTCCCCGCGCGTTCAATCGATTGCAATCGAAAATCGCCCGAGGATCTATCTGCGCGCACGGCTTCAACCCTTTCGAGCTTTGCCAGCATCGTACGTCGCGATTTGGCCTGCTTAGTTTTCTGTCCGGCGAGATTTCGGCGAATAAACTCTTCCGTCTTTTCAATTAACTGTCGTTGATTCTCATACGCACGTTGCTGCGCCTCGCGACGCTCCTCTCGCTCAACCAAATAAGCCGAATAGTTGCCCGTGTAACTTGAGGCGCGGCCGTTTTCCAGCTCTACGATGCGACGAGAGGCACGATCAAGGAAGTAACGATCGTGACTGATGATCACGTACGCGGACGGATAATTCTGGAGGAACTCTTCAAGCCATTCTACAGCGGCCACGTCGAGGTGATTCGTGGGCTCATCGAGCAACAGCAAATCCGGTTCGGCCAGGAGCAACCTTGCAAGACCGAGGCGATTCTGCTGACCACCAGAGAGTTTTTCGGTTTCCAGCGACCATTGCTCTCGATCAAAGGCCAGCCCTTGCAGGATCGCTTCGGCCTTGGCCGCATATTCGAACCCGCCTTCGTGTTCAAACTCGTGCTGCAGGTCACTGTACCGCTCGAGCACCCTTTCCAGATCCACGTCCGCTTCGGCCATGCGATGTTCGAGCACATGCATTTCGTGCTCGATCTGTTGCAAACGACCGAACGCCGCCAGCGCCGATTCGTGCACCGTGGTCCCAGGTTCAAAATGAATGTGCTGAGCCAGCAGACCCAGTCGGACGCCCCGTGCCCGCACTACCTCCCCCCGGTCCGGCGATTCCTCGCCGCTAACCAGTCGAAAAATGGTCGTCTTGCCCGCACCGTTGCGTCCGACCAGACCGACGTGTTCACCGGGATTAATTTGCAAAGTCACGCCACGCAAAATGTCGTGGGTGGCATAGGACTTGTGCACATCTGAAAGACGAAAAAGCATAACTGGAGTGCGAGACGGACGAAGCGGGTGGGGGCTTAAACAATTCACCCACACCCGCTTTCCAGTAGTACAGACTTTCAGTCTGTTATTTCGGCGAGCCACTCGCGTTCGGGCTGGCCGCGGGCGACGTCGCAGCCGCCTGTGGCGTTACCGGTGTCTGTGTGGTGGCAGTCGGCGGCGCGGCTGTGGCCGGAGAAGCCGGACGCAAGCCAAGATTGCTCGGATTGGCAAGCATGTTGGCGGACAGACTATTTACTATTTTGGCCTCGTTCATGGCAACTTCAAGAAGCGCCGCGTTTAGAATTTCCTTCCGTTGATTAGTTAAAGCCTGGGTGATCTGCTGGCGAACGCCAGGGCTTTCCAGCGTTAGGTTTTCAGTTTGTAGTCGTTTCTCTGCCAGCTTGAAAACATACCAGCGACCGTTAACTTGCTTGGGCTCGGTGAAGCTGCCCACCTCCATTCCCATTAGCAGGTCCATTAACTCCTTGGGAAGACCAGCTTGCTTCAAACCGTCCTCGCTAAAAAATCCGATATCCCCACCGCGAACCAAACTGGTGGCATCTTCACTCTTCGACCGCGCAACTGTGGCGAAGTCCGCTCCGCCTTTAAGTTGTTGATACAGATTATCAATTTTCAGCTTTGCTTCCGCTTCATTCTTAGCGTCATTAGCTGCTGGAATCCCCTGACTCGAATTGTCCGCCGGATCTACAATGATCACTGCCAGTGCTGCGCCGCGCGCGCTGACAAACTGTTGCCGGTTGGCGTTGTAGAATTCTTCAACCTCCTTGTCGTTAACCGTGATTTTCGAGCTGAACTTGTCCTGGAGGTTCTTGATCGCTATGTCCTTGCGCGCCTCAACTCGCAAGGATTCCATCGTGAGATTCTGCTGAGTCAAGCTCTTCTGAAAATCGTCGTCGGTCATCCCGCCTTGTTGCTTTTGCTGGTTAATGAGAGCCGTAATCTGATCCTCGGTGGGTAACACCTTCTCCCGCTCAGCTCGCTGATACAAGACCTCCCTTTGAACCAAGCTCCCGAGGATTTGCAAGCGAGCCTGGGCCAGTTCGAGCTGGGAAAGTTGCGACTGCTTGCCTCCAGCCTGCTGGTTCAATGCTCGCTCCACTTCTGCCAGCAGAATGGTTTTGCCGTTCACGGTAGCTGCAATCGTGCTGTCTTTGGCGTCGGAGTTCCCACCCGAGCTGCACGCATTGGTTGCGAGCCCAATCAGCGCCAGAATCGCGACTGTTTTTAGTAATCCCCCATTTTTATGCACTGTCAATTTTGCTCCTTTAGGGGGTCCTGCTGAGAGTCGGGTCTCGAGGCCCACTTGACGATCCTGAAAAGCGTTTGTTATAAGTTTTTATTCCCGATCACTCCAATTAGCTGCACCGTACAGTTATACAATATGAATTTGGGCTGGTTGCCTTGGGAGGTTTCATTAAGTAATGGCTAAACGCTGCGAAGTTTGTGGGAAAGGCCCACAGTTCGGCAATAACGTATCTCACGCTAATAATCGTACGCCGCGACGATTCAATCCTAATTTACAATCGATCCGCGTCCAAC
>JACCSP010000072.1 GCA_013812905.1 Pyrinomonadaceae bacterium | reverse complement strand
TTGGCGATCGGGTGATCGACGCCGCAGGTTTGTACAACGATGATGGTATCGACTATCTGCACAAACGACCTGACGAGCTGCTCGTCGATATTCAGCTACCGCCAACGAACGGCTGGCGCGCTTCTTACCAGAAACTTCGTCGCCGCGGTGCTTTTGATTTTCCCGTCCTCGGAGTTGCCGCGTATGTGCGCATGGATCAACCTGTCAAAGACAGGAGCGGTAGCCACCGGGTCGTAAGTGCCGCCAGGATCGTTCTAGGAGGAATCGCACCCTCACCCATGGAAGTCCAAGAGGCTGCATCCGCGCTCATCGGCCACCCTCTCGATCGCGAGCATATAGAAGCCGCCGCTGAAGCCGCCTACGTCAAGGCCCGTCCACTCGACAATACCGACTTCGTCATGAACTGGCGCAAGCAGATGACGCGACAGTACACGCTTCGCGCCCTAGAACAACTGCGTTCGAAGTAGTTATGGAGTGCGAAGGAGAGTTTTTGTAAGTAAGCTTTACTATTATTACGAAGGCGATTGTCGGATCCGTCGGGCCTGGATCCCACCCACTACAGAACCGCAAGCGGTAGCGACCGGATCATTGGCTCAAGACGCACGGTGCCTGGAACCTACTACTAATCCAAAACAAAACGTTGAGGGTAGGATCCGGTCGCTACCGCTCTTCGGTTCTGTAAACCCATCTCATGAGCGAAGTCTCTGCAATCCTCCTGGCCGCAGGTCGATCCAAGCGCATGGGCGCATTCAAGCCTCTCCTGCCATTCGGTGAGACAACCGTTCTTCGTAACTGCGTCCAGAACCTCCGCCAGGCTGGAGTGGGAAATATTATCGTAGTGCTGGGCCACCGAGCGCAGGAACTTCAGGAGAGTGTCAAGGACCTCGGTCTCGCCTTTGCCATCAACCCGGATCCAAGCAGCGAAATGAGCGCCTCAATAGCTTGTGGCCTCAGAGAACTCCTTCCCGAAACCAAGGCGGCTCTTATTGCCCTGGCGGATCAGCCGGCGGTCCCGGCGGACGTCATAAGGGCCGTTGTGAGCAAATGGACCTCG
This sequence comes from Pyrinomonadaceae bacterium, assembly GCA_013812905.1. Classification (GTDB taxonomy): domain Bacteria; phylum Acidobacteriota; class Blastocatellia; order Pyrinomonadales; family Pyrinomonadaceae; genus PSRF01. The sequence continues at coordinate 18,680 of JACCSP010000072.1, read as the reverse complement.
GGACAGCGCCTGGTCGTCCCCGAGTTTCATGGGCGAGGTGGTCATCCAGTCCTGATCGATCTCCGCTTTCGCGAAGAGTTGCTAACTCTTAATGCGAGCGGCGGGCTACGATCCTTTCTCAAAGCCCACCAGGTGGAGGTTAATAGGTTATCTGTTAATTCGCCCTTTATTGCGCGGGACATGGATACATGGGATGATTACCGTGCCTTACACCAGGAAGTCTTCGGTGTTCTACCAGCAGACCAGGGTCAAAAGGTGCCAGATAAGATCGCATAATTGACCCAACTAAACCCAACCCCTGGTCATCTAATGCGGTGGTGGCTTTACTCAAGTCTCAAAGGCGAGGCTGGCGGCCGCTAAGGAGTATAGATGTTTCTCTCAAAATACAAGGCCTACACGGCCGCATTTCTTTTGGTGTTACTTGGTTCAGGCCATGCACTCGCCCAAAAGGGCGACAGTGGGCCAGTAGATTTTTCGATGCGGTCAGTCGACGGTCAGACGGTTACTTCTGATAGCCTACGCGGGGAAGTCGTAGTGCTCGCTTTTGGCGCATCATGGCTGCCACTTTCGCGCACCCAGTTGCAGGGAATCAGGAAACTAGCCGACGAGTACAGCGATCGCGGGGTGGTTGTCTACTTCGTGAGCACGGAGTCAGAAGATTCGAAGTCGAAGAACTTTGCATCGGACGAGCAACTCCGCGCCTTCGCGCAAAAGTATGGTTTGAAAGTTACGGTGCTGCGGGATCCGGACGGTGCGGTCTCCAAGAAGCTCGGCATCGACCAGTTGCCTTCGATTGTCATTCTCGATAAACAGGGCAATGTCGTCGGCGAGCCTGTTCGCGGCTTAGACCCTCAGGGAAATCTCGCGGGTCAGTTGGCCAAGAGCCTGGACAAAATTCTCTAACCAGCGATACTTGAAACGAACATTAGAGGCCGCCTTCATCGAGGCGGCCTCTCTTATTTTTGGGGCGAAGGGGATTCGGTACCGCTAGTAAGCTCTTGCTCATCGGAGCGGAATCTAATACCTTGCTGCTTCGTCAAGACTACGCAAGACCATGGTCCCAAGAGAGTAACTCTGCGAATCCACTTGCCGAAAAGTCATCTTTGTTCTTAGTCTTCTTTCCCTATGAGTCTCAAAATCATTAATCCTGCATCGCTCGGTCCCCCGCGAGGTTATTCAAATGGCGTCATGACTGAGCCGGGAACGCGATTGCTATTCATTGCCGGTCAACTTGGCTGGAACGAAGACCAGAAAATCACTAGCGCGGATTTTGTCGAACAGTTTGATCGCGCTCTTGCCAATGTGGTTGCAGTGGTCACAGACGCCGGTGGTCGGCCCAAACAAATCGCGCGCCTGGTTATCTATGTTAACAATAAGAAGGAGTACGAGGCCCGCACAAGGGAAATTGGTGAATGCTACCGCACCCACATGGGAAACCACTTTCCGGCGATGGTGCTGGTGGAAGTGAAGAGCTTGCTTGATGACGAGGCGAAGGTCGAAATCGAAGCGATCGCGGCGTTGTGACGACTGCTGCAGTTTACAACAGAATACCGAGTGCTGGTCTTCGGAAGACTGGTTCATCCAAGTAATACGCAAGTCGATATAGGAATGAAAAAGCCCACGAGTTTTATTTACGAACAAACGGCCACGGGCGTGGCTATTATCACTCTCAACCGCCCTGAACGTTTGAATGCGCTCACCTTTGAAGTTTATCGAGAGTTAACTGATACGTTCGCGGCCCTGCGCGCCGAAGACGACGTACGCGTGGTGGTTATCACTGGAGCAGGGCGGGCTTTCTGTTCGGGCGGTGACGTCCACGACATTATCGGCGAACTCTTTGCCCGCGACATGGAAGGCCTGTTGGAGTTCACGCGAATGACTTGCGATCTGATTCGCAACATTCGTATTTTTCCCAAGCCGGTGATTGCAAGTTTGAATGGGACAACGGCCGGAGCTGGCGCTTGCATAGCATTGGCGTCGGATCTCAGGATTGCCAGCCTTGAAGCCAGGATCGCTTTCCTTTTTGTGAAGGTGGGACTCTCAGGCGCCGACATGGGAGCCGCGCATTTATTGCCGCGAGTCGTGGGTGTGTCAAAGGCTACTGAATTGCTCTTTACCGGCGATTTCATTTCCGCTCCAGAGGCGGAACGAATTGGCTTGTATAACAGGGTGGTACCCGCTGGTGAGTTGGCGGCTGTCACTCGCGAATTCGCAGAACGGCTGGCTCAAGGACCTTCTTTCGCGCTGGCCAAGACGAAGGAAATGATCAATCGCGAAATTGATATGAATCTCAGTGCGGCGCTGGAATGTGAGGCACAGGCTCAGGCCATCTGCATGCTGCATCCTGACTATCGCGAAGCTCACGAGGCCTTCGTCGCAAAGCGAGCTCCTACGTTCAAATAATTGCCAATTTCGACAACTCCACTATCAGTTCGGCCCGTACCTCAATCAGCAGTTGGCAATCGGCCTTTGAAAATGACTCATGGACAAGTTCACCGATCAACTTCCCTTCCTTACTCCTGAGCATCGCAAGCTTGCGAGTGGCCTCGCATCCTTTATTGAGCAGGAAATTGAACCCCGCGCTCACGAAGTTCACGATCTTGACGAACGAGTCCGCTACTACGTGAGAGTGCTGGCCGGCGCCGGTTTGCTCCATTATGCGGTCGCTTCGCCCGATACGGGGTTGGATGTCCGCGCCCTCTGCTTGATTCGCGAAGCCCTCGCCTACTCCTCAGCGTTGGCCGACCTCGCTTTCGTGATGCAGGGGTTAGGTACTCATGCGATTAGTCAGGCGGCGCCGGAGCATGTTCGCGACTTCTGGGTGTCGCGCGCGGCAGAGGGAAGGGCCATCGCTGCATTTGCCTTGACCGAACCCGAAGCCGGCTCCGACGTCTCCGCCCTCAAAACCACCGCTCAGCTCGATGGCGACTCCTGGGTGATCGACGGTAGCAAGCGTTTCATCTCAAATGCGGGAGTGGCGGATTTCTACACGGTGTTCGCCCGAACCGGAACTCAAACAGGGGGACGGGCAGAACTTTCCGCATTTGTTGTGAGTGCGCGGATGCCCGGCTTCACCGTCGTCGAGCGTACGGCGATGATTTCGCCACACCCGATCGGTGAAATTGCTTTTAACGGATGTCGCGTCCCGGCGGAGGACATGGTAGGAGCCGAAGGAGATGGTTTTTCCCTGGCGATGCGCACGCTCGACACTTTTCGTGCGAGCGTGGGAGCCGCCGCTTGCGGCATGGCCCGGCGTGCGCTTGATGAATCTCTTCGCTATGCGGTCAACCGGAAACAATTTGGTCGCTTACTCGCGGAGCATCAACTTATCCAGGAGAAGCTGGCCGATATGATCACCGAGCTGGACGCCGCCCGGCTGTTGGTTTATCGCGCCGCTTATCTCAAAGACACCGGGACCGGACGGGTGAGTCGCGAAGCCAGCGAGGCTAAGCTCTACGCTACCGAAGCTGCCAGCCGGATCGTTGATCAGGCGGTTCAGATTCACGGTGGCGCGGGGCTCGTGCGCGGTAGTGTGGTGGAACGTCTTTACCGCGACGTGCGCGCCTTGCGCATCTACGAAGGCACATCCGAGATCCAGAAGCTGATCATTGCCAGCCAGCTTTTGAAAGAGTAGACCAGGCATACTTGTATGTTAGGGAGAGGGCATCGCTAATTCTGATTTATTGACATGAAAGCACTTTTCTCAGACACAACCCCGGAAGCGCAGCAGCTGCACTATAAGTTGATGCGTCGTCTACCGGCATCAAGGCGACTCGCCGTTTCGAGCTCACAGATGCTGGACGCAAGTTAATTTTGGCGGATCTGCAGCAGAGATTCCCTCACGCCGACGAGGAGGAAATTCGGTCTCGATTCATCGCGCGAGTCTTACCCCGCGCTGACGTGATTCGCGTCTACGGGTTCGATCCTCAAAAAAAGGGCTACTGAACCGAGCTATGGAAAGCCCCTTCCTTGTATTGTCCCAAGTCGCTCGCATATTGGAACGCTATGAAATCACTTATGTCCTGGTGGGCTCCCTAGCCAGTTCGATGCACGGCATGTATCGCTCAACAGCCCACATCGACCTGTTGGCTGACGTTAAGCCCGAACACGTTCAGCCCCTGCTCGACGCATTGAATAAGAGTTTTTATGTTGATGAGCACGCCGTGCAGCAGGCCGTTGAGCAACGTCGGTCCTTCAATGCCATCCATTTCGATTCGGTCTTCAAGGTCGATATCTTCATCGCCAAAGCTGACGACTTTGCCAGGAAGCAACTAGAGCGGCGAGAACTGCGAAAGATTGCTCCGGAGATCGACCAGTTTATTTATGTTGCGACCGCTGAAGATACCGTTCTGGCAAAACTCCGCTGGTATCGAGAGGGCGATGAGGTTTCAAACAACCAGTGGTCTGACGTTCTAGGCGTGCTGGGCGCGCAATCCGTGAGCACGACTACTTGCGCGAGTGGGCGAATAAGCTCGGAATTATGGATCTCCTGGAGAGGGCGTTTTTATCTGTCGAAGGCAAATTCTTTGACTCAGGGAACTCATGACTTGCCCTCGCCTGGACGACACTGATGAAAATCAACATTATCGGCGGCGGGCCGGCGGGTTTGTACTTCGCCATCCTGATGAAGAAGACGAATCCTGCGAACGAAATCACAGTCCATGAACGCAATGGGCCAGATGACACTTTCGGTTGGGGCGTAGTTTTCTCCGGTAGAACGTTGGCAAATCTTCGGGAAGCCGACGCAGAATCTCACGCCGAGATAACCAGACAGTTTGAGGCCTGGGACAATGTCGACGTAGTGCGCGGCGACGAAAAGATCTCCGTTCGCGGCAACAGTTTTTCCGGCGTTTCGCGCCTGCAATTGTTAAAAATTCTGCAACGACGCGCGGAGCAACTCGGAGTCGCAATCCTCTTTAGCTCGGAAATAAATAACATCGATTCCCACCGTGCCGATTGCGACTTGACAGTTGGTGCCGACGGTATCAACAGCACCGTTCGCCAGTGCTTTGCGGAACACTTTGGTCCGAATCTGAGCGTTCGCTCGAATCGTTACATCTGGTACGGCACGAGTCAGCTATTCCACGGTTTGACGCTTACTTTCCGCGAAAATGAAGCCGGAGTCTTCTCAGCGCATTCATACAAATTCAACCAGACTACGAGCACTTTCATTGTCGAGTGTGATTCTCAGACATGGGAGCTGGCGAAGTTGGCTACTATGAACGAGGCCGACACCCGAGCGTACGTCGAATATGTCTTTGCGCCGGATTTGCAGGGGCACCCCCTCCTCTCAAACAATTCTAAGTGGATTAATTTCATTCTGGTGAAAAATGCGCGTTGGGCGTTTGATAACGTGGTGCTCATAGGAGACGCGCTGCATACCGCCCATTTTTCGATTGGTTCAGGAACCAAGCTGGCGATGGAGGATGCGATTGCCCTGGCCAGTAGTTTGCAACGCCATGATGACGTGAGCGGCGCTCTCCTGGAATTTGAATCGACTCGGAAGCCATATATCGAGGAGTATCAAGCGGCCGCCCTCGAAAGCATGCTCTGGTTTGAGAATGTCAGGCAGTTCCTACACCTTAGCCCAATAGAATTGGCATACTCACTAATGATGCGCAGTGGGAAAGTGGACCACGAGGAACTAAAGAAACGCGATCCCGACTTCCTTTCCAGGTATGAGGAACGCGCAACTCACTAACTAGTAGCGCCTACTTCCGCCACTTCGGAGGCAGCAGGCGACGACGACCATCAGCCGCTAAACTGATTTCCGAGTCATCGAGATGCGTGCGATCCCAAAGCTTACAGGTGACTTGTCTGTGCGCCTGATCGAGGGCCTCACAATAGTTGGTGTAAGTACAACGACGAATTTCCGCGCCACGGCCGAGGCGAACCTTTAAGAACCAATCGGGATCCGCAAGCGCTTGACGCGCCAGGCCGGCGAGGTCAGCTTCACCTCGCTGCAAAATTCCTTCCGCTTGCTCAAAAGTGGTAATTCCACCGCTGGCAACCACGGGAGTGCTGAACCCTGCGGCGTTTACGGCTCGCTTGATCGCCGCCACCTGCGGCACATTCCTACCGAAGGGTCCAATTTTGTCAGAAAGAGTTGTCGGCATGCATTCGTAACCGCTTTTGCCAGTGTAAGGGTAAACGGCCTGCCCAACCTTGGGCTGTTGCGCATCCTCAAATTTTCCGCCTTTTGAGATTGAGAGAAAATTCAATCCCGCCCGGGCAAATTCAACGCCGAAATAGGTTGCGTCATCAATCCGGTTTCCATGTTCAATCACCTCGTCAGCAAGAAAACGAACACCCACGATGTAATCCTCACCGACGCACTCGCGCACAGCGCGGTACACCTCGAGGGGTAAACGAACGCGGTCCTCGCGCTGCCCGCCGTATCCATCGGCACGAGTATTTCGCGCGCTCAGAAACGAGGCCATTGTGTAAGCGTGAGCATAGTGAAGCTCGACTCCGTCCAATCCTGCTTCGCGAGCTCGCCGGGCGGCGGCGGCGAAGATTTCAGGCAACACCTGCGGCAACTTGCGCACGTGCGTTAACTCGGTATCCGTAACGCGCTCTCGATAACCAAAGAGCAGTGATTCCAATTCCCGCTCATCAAGTAAGTGCTCGAGGACTTCGTCGCTGGCGCTCGCCAGAAATGCTCGCACCTCCCCTTCGTCACGTCCGAGCCAACTTTCATCGTTGCTGGTTTCTGCGAGAGTTTGTCGGTGACGGTTAGTTATCCGCAGAAATCGTTCGAAATATTTCTTCTGTTCTGGTCGGCGCTTTATCGTGAGAAAGTCGATGATCTGAATAAAAAGACGAGTCCGGCCTTCGCTCGCTTCGCGAACTGCTTCCACCAGACGGCGCAAACCCGGAATGAAACGATCGTCGCCGATCCTGAGTAGGGGACCGCTGGGGATGTCACGGACTCCGGTTGCCTCCACAACCAGGGCTCCCGGTTGGCCGGCTGCAAATCTCCGATACCAATCGATGTTTGCCTGCGTTACGTAACCGTCTTCAGTCGAACGCCAGGGCACCATTGCCGGTACCCAGGCGCGGCTGGTTAACTCGCTCCGTCCAATTCGTATCGATTGGAAAAGCAGCGAGCGGGATGCCTCTTCCGCACTGGGCCAATGCGTTTCAGGAATCGCGTGTTTTACAGGATTTGGAAACTTCCACATCTCTTAATCACTTTACACTAAGTGAGGCGCGGGCAGGTTAGCCAAGCATGGTGTGGGCTGCTTGGAGACATGGCTCCCAAATCTGAGGCTCAGCTGCCTTAAGGTTCTTCTCTGTGGTAAATTAAGGGACCTCGAAGCTGACTTAGCGGGAGAACCTTTTTGACTGATAACCTGCTCAAATGGCGCAGCGAGTTTCCTATCTTAGACAACACCGTCTATCTGATCTCGCATAGCCTGGGAGCCATGCCTAGGGCCACTTACGATCGTTTGCATGATTATGCCGAGGCTTGGGCAACCCGCGGGGTGCGGGCGTGGGCCGAGGGTTGGTGGGACATGCCAGTTACAGTGGGCAACGAGGTAGCGCAAATCATAGGCGCGGACCCGGGCACCGTGGTTATGCATCAGAATGTCTCAGCTTGTCAGTCGCTGATTCTTTCTTGTTTCGAACCCACGCCGGGGAGAAATAAGATTGTCTATTCGGAGCTCAACTTCCCTTCGGTGATGTACGTTTACGAGGCTCACGCACGCAACGGGAGTCTGCGCATTGAAACCGTGAAGTCCGATGACGGTATCACTGTGCCACTCGAGCGCATGTTGTCAGCGATCGACGAGGAAACTCTCCTCGTACCTTTTTCCCACGTGCTATTCAAAAGCGCTTTTCTCCAGGACGCCAGGGCGATTACCGAGCGGGCGCATGAGGTAGGCGCAATGGTTGTGCTGGATGTCTATCAGTCCGCAGGCACCGTACCGTTTAGTGTCAAAGATCTAAATGTTGATTTCGCAACCGGCGGATCCGTAAAGTGGCTCTGCGGCGGGCCAGGCGCGGGGTATATTTACGTTCGTCCAGATTTGCATAGCAGGCTCCAACCCAAAACCACGGGATGGATGGCCCACGAGGAGCCTTTTGCCTTTGATAAAGAGCTTCGCTACGCCCCGGGCATTGCTCGCTTTCTCCACGGCTCGCCCTCGATTCCGGCGCTTTACGCCGCCCAGTCGGGTTATCGCATCATTACTGAAATAGGTGTGGAGAATATTCGCAAGAAGAGTGTGCGCCAGACTTCTCTTTTAATCGACCTAGCCCAGGAGGCAGGCTTCGCGGTTACGAGCCCAAAGAGCCCAGCTCAGCGAGGGGGGACCGTAACGATCATGCACGGGCACGCGGCCGCCATCACCAGCGAGCTGCTGAGCCGTGAGGTTATTGTTGATTTTCGCCCCGGCGCGGGTGTACGCATTTCTCCTCACTTCTACACCACCGACGAAGAGTTGGAAACCATAATTGGAGAGATGAAGACCATCAGGGACACTCACGCGTACGCCAACCACGAAGCGGCCGGCGCGGCATTCTGAGTCTGTCAGTAGTCCGTTGTCCGTCGTCAGTGGCGGACGCCCGGCTTTCAGACAACTGACCACTGACAACTGACAACTGACCATGACAAACGATTACGGCAAGGCAGCCCCACTCTCATACAACAAATATCTCCGAGTTCCTGATCTGATCGCTTTGCAGGAGTGTCTTTCAGGTCCTGAAAACCACGATGAGCTTCTTTTCATCACGGTCCATCAAGCTTACGAATTATGGTTTAAACAGATCCTTCACGAGCTTGACGCCGCCATGGTCATGATGAATGAAGACCGCCTTTCCTCCGCCGCTCGTACCCTGCATCGGGTAGTAGAGATAGAAAAGCTGCTGGTCACCCAGATTCACATTCTGGAAACTATGACTCCCATTAGTTTTTTAGCGTTTCGCGAGCAATTGAATCCGGCCAGCGGCTTTCAATCAATGCAATTTCGTGAAATTGAATTCGCCTCGGGTCACAAGCTCGAGGAGACACTGAATGAGTTCCATGACGATCCTTTTGCTTACGAACGCCTGCAGAAACGGTATGAAGCCCCGTCTTTAAATGAGGCGCTTTTTGCCGTATTAAGGCGGCGCGGATTCGACGCACCCCCTGACGACAAATCCTTAACCGACGCAGAGAGGAAAAAGCTCTACCAGAGGCGGAGCCAGGCAGTGCTCGAGATCCTTACCCACTTCCAGGAGCGCTACCAAGAGTTTCAACTGGCTGAAGCGCTGCTGGAACATGACGAGTATTTTTCTCTCTGGCGCTCACATCACATAAAGATGGTCGAGCGCATGGTAGGCGCTAAGCGAGGCACTGGCGGTTCCGAAGGAATTGGGTATTTGCAAACGACGCTTAGTAAGAAATTCTTTCCGGAGCTTTGGGAGGCTCGTACCTATCTGGACGTCAAACATGGGGCGGGAGGTTGTCCGTTTTCATCAGCCAACTAGGAATTTGAGCGGAGTAATCTGATGAAAAAGAAGCGCCGATGCGCTTTACGGATCAAAGTAAGTTTTCCTGCACGCTGGGAAGGAGTGCTCCGCAACAAATGGCTACCATCACCCGCCTCAGTGTAATGGTTTGCTGCCTCCGCACCGGAGGCGAGGTGGACCGAAAGAGCTGATCGGTCTTGAGATGGGATTTTCCTGATCAGGTGGCAGTCTACTTTTGGTCTGAGGTTGTTGGTGAAGCGTGCAAAATAGGTTTTTGCAGCGAACTTCACTTCTAACGAACACCAAGCGCGGTTGAGTGCTTGCACGAGAGTCTCACTGGCCGGTCAGGGCTATTGATGCGGATTCGAGACCAGACCCCAAGCGGTCAGCCCGCTTGGGGTAATGGCAAGAGGCTTGCTATCTGCGATGAGCATAGAGTTTCCAGAAAGGTTCAATATTGCCGATTACTTCCTCTATCACAATCTGGAGGAAGGACGTGAAAACAAAACCTGTCTTTATTTCAAGGATCAGACCTTTACCTACGGCGACGTTGCTCGCATGTCAAATCGCGTAGGCAACGCGCTCCGCGATCTGGGGCTCGACATTGAACAGCGAATCCTGATTGTCCTGCCCGACGGCCCTGCGTTTGTCTGGACCTGGTTTGGCGCCGCACGCATCGGGGCCGTGATCACCATGGTCAACCCGTTGCTACCGGCAGCTGACTACCAGTACTACCTCGAATACACGCGCGCACGCGTCGCCATCATCCATCACTCGCTTTTGAAAACCTTCGCCGAAGCCGCGGAAGGCTCGCGTTACCTCCGAGCCGTGCTTGTGGCTGAGGGCACACCCGAGGACAGCGAAGATATCAACTTTCGCAGCCGTCGTGCACAGTGGTTCGCCTTTTCCGATACGGTGCAGGCCGGCTCGGAGGAATGCACTCCGGCAGATACTCACCGCGATGACATCGCCATCTGGTTGTTTACTTCGGGGTCAACCGGGCATCCGAAAGGCGCAGTTCACCTGCAACACGACCTTCCGTTCAATACCGAGGTCTATGCGAAACGCACGCTGATCGTAAACGAGAACGATCTTACAGTATCGGTACCGAAGCTGTTTTTTGGTTATGCTACCGGGACCAATCTGCTTTTTCCTTTCGCTGTGGGTGGGGCAACCGCTCTCTTCGAGGAACGATCCACTCCGGAGAAGATATTTGAAGTCATTGAACGCTATCGTCCCACGATCCTGACTACCGTGCCGACGATGATCAATGGAATGCTCAACGCTGCGCGGGCAACCTCGCACGACTTGTCGTCATTACGTTTTTGCTACTCAGCGGGAGAGGCCCTGCCCGTGGAACTTTATGAGCGCTGGCTTGAGACAGTTGGGGTAGAAATCTACGATGGAATCGGCTCTGCGGAGATGTTTCACATCTACATTTCAAATCGGCCAGGTGATGTTAAGCCGGGTAGCCTGGGTCGAATCGTAGAGGGCTACGAGGCCGCAATAATAAACGCTGAGGGCAACCAGGTACCAACGGGAGAGATGGGGACGCTTAGGATCAAGGGAGACTCGGCAGCGTTGTGTTATTGGAACGTCCATGAAAAATCCAAAGAGACCTTTGCCGGCGACTGGTGCACGACCGGCGATCAATTCCATGTTGACGAGGCAGGATATTACTGGTACCACGGTCGTACCGACGATATGTTGAAGGTTTCAGGTGTTTACGTGGCTCCGGGCGAAATAGAAAACTGCTTGCTGCAGCACGAGGCGGTGCTCGAATGTGCTGTAATTGGTCACGATGCGGGTGATGGGTTGGTAAAACCCAAGGCTTTCATCGTGCTGCAGGAGGGTTACGAGGCTGACGCTGAGCAGGTGGATGAAATCAAAGGCTTCGTCAAATCGAGACTGGCGCTTTACAAATATCCCCGCTGGGTCGAGTTTGTTACTTCGCTGCCTAAGAACGACCGCGGAAAAATCGATCGCAAAAGCCTAAAACGGGCGGGAATTCCATAAATCGCGATTCGTAAACAGAGTCGCGCTTCCCTTCATCTTCGCTTTTCCAGATCGTAGTCTCGCAGGCGGCGATACAAAGTTGACGGCGAGATTCCCAGAATCTCAGCCGTCTTGCCTCGGTGCCACCCAGTCTGTTCAAGAGCGGACAAGATCTGCTGACGTTCCATATCGCGGAGTGAGGCGGGCGACGACGCGCCCGCGAGCGAGCCGCGTTCAGCATCGGAAGCGGCCTGACCCGAAGCCAACAACACCGGAAACGAAACGGTTGGCCGGGCCACTTCAGGAGGTAATTCCGCGAGCGTAATGCGCCCGTTGTTGGCCAGGATAACGGCGCGCTCGAGACAGTTTTTTAGTTGCCGCACATTGCCCGGCCAACTATAAGAACGAAGTGCCTCCAAGGCATCGACTTCGAGAGCAGGAGGATTCGTGCCACCTACATGCTGAAGCAGATGCTGCGCCAGCGGTTCAATATCCTCCGGCCGCTCTCGCAATGGTGCGAGGCTAATCTGAAAACCATTGATACGATAAAGCAGATCGGAGCGAAAGGATCCATCAGCCACAACCGATTCCAGGTTTCGATTGGTCGCCGCGACAATACGCACGTTCACTTCAACTTTGCGTACGCCGCCAACGCGGAAAAACGTTCTGGTTTCAATTGCTCGAAGGAGTTTCGCTTGTAGTTGGGCCGGAAGCTCCGTAACTTCATCCAGGAAAAGCGTGCCTCCATCCGACAGTTCGATCAGTCCGAGCTTGCGCCCCTTGGCGCCTGAAAAAGCGCCCGCTTCGTAACCAAAGAGCTCCGACTCCAGTAGGGACTCCTGGAAAGCAGCGCAATTGAGATCGATAAAAGAAGAGTTGGCACGAGTTGATAAGCGATGGATGGCGTGGGCAATCAATTCTTTTCCGGTGCCCGACTCGCCCGTGATCAAAACCGATGCATCCGACGGAGCAACCCTTTCCACCAGTCTGATCGCTTCCTTCATCAAATCCGAAACCGAGACGATCTCGGGCGCGGTAGACTGCCGGGCCAGTTGCTCGCGCAGGCGCAGATTATCCACCCGCAGCCGGCGCTTCTCCGCCGCCTGTTTAACTCTAACATCCAGCTCTGTGATGGTGTAGGGTTTCGTGAGGTAGTCGTAGGCGCCCAGCTTCATCGCTTCAACCGCCGTTTCCACCGTCGCCTGTCCCGTCAACATAATCACTTCAGGAGGATTCGGTCTTTCGTGAACACGCCGGAGCACCTCCATTCCATCGATGCGCGGCATATTTATGTCGCACAACAAGACATCCACATTGCTTTCTTCGAGCTTCCGCAATGCGGCTTCGCCATCAGCCGCCGCTTGCACTCTGTAACCCAAGCGTTCGAGTTCCTTCTGCAGTACGAGTCGCAGATTTACTTCGTCTTCCGCAATCAGAATTCGCGCTGCCTGTTGCTCGCTCAAGCCTTCGATTCTCCGATTTTATTCACCGCCGGTAGTGTAATCGTGAAAGTGGTGCCGACTCCCAGAGTGGATTGTACGTCGAGACTGCCGCCGTGCTCGGTTAAGATACCATAACAGACGGCGAGACCAAGGCCTGTGCCTCGTCCTACCTCTTTGGTTGTAAAGAAGGGCTCATAGATCTTGGCAATATTTTCCGGCGCAATTCCTACCCCGGTGTCCCTAACCTCAACCAGAACGTCGCCTCCTTCATGGCGCGCCGAGATTGTTAGGATACCGCCAGCCGGCATCGCATCCACGGCGTTCGTGGCCAGGGCAATTATTGCCTGTTGCAGTTGGCCCGCGTCTCCTGAAAGGGGTGGTAGAGGTTCGTCCGGCGTCTGGATCTGGAACTTAACTTTACCGTTGCGTTGCTGATGAGCCAACAATCGGGCGGCTGAGTTTATAACGTCCGACAAATCCAGGAGGGCATGTTCTGAGGCGCGGGCCCGGCTGAAATCGAGGAGGCCCGTGGTTATTGACTTACAACGAAACGCCTCGCTGCGAATCAGCCCCAGATAGTCACGTAGGTCATTTAACGCCTCGGAAGCAATTTGCGAAAATGCCCCTTCATGAAGGCGCGATTCCAGGGCCTCCGCACAAGCTGAGATCGTTGCCAGAGGATTGTTTATCTCATGGACTACTCCCGCTGCTAAACGTCCGATAGCCGCCAGTTTCTCGGCGCGAGCGACTGCGCGGTTGGCTTCAACTCTGGTAGTGATGTCTTCACCGACTGCGATCACGTGTGAAACCCGGCCACTGTCATCAATCCACATCGGAATCTTGCTAATTAACCAATGCTTGGTTTCGCCATTGGACCGCGTGGCCTCGTGTTCGAGCCTCTCGATCTCGCCGCTCTCGAAGACCCTCGCGATCTCCTCAGATAGCATCGCCCGGTTTTGTAATGTTAAGACGTTGAAGATATTCTTGCCCAACACCGAGCCCCGCGGAATGCCCAGCTCACCCAACTCGCGATTCCGGTTCCACGCCACAATCCGATAATCGCTGTCCACTACGTAAAGCGAAAGCGGCAAGCTATCGATTATCGCTTCGGTGAAGCGTCGTTGCGCTTCGGCTTCGGCTGTTCGGCGGTCGACCTCCTTTGCCAGAGTTGTTGACGATTCCCGCGCGGTCTGATAGAGGGACGAGATGTGCGCCGCAAGAGCGGCCTGTTGCGCGGCGGCATCGACCAGGCGGCATTCCGTTTCGCCTAAATCCTCACGCCGGTCAAAAGCCACTACCAGCGCGCCTTTTGCGCGGCCACCAAATCGGAGCGGCACTGCGTACTCGACCTGGTGCACCTCCTCCCGCAGGAAGAAGCTACTTTTATCAGTCATCAGGACCGGCGCTGCCGCGCCCGTCGATGCGAGCCAACTTTGCAACCGATCCAAGTGCATAAGTGAAATATCCTCGGCGCTGCCCTCCCGGTCGAAAACGCAGCCTTTTTCGCAGTCAGTCGAGAGGTTTACAAAAGCTGCACAGAGCACTGCGCCCGTACCTTCGTAGGTCGAGCCGGCTACCCGACTCACGAGCTGCTCCGGTTCGATTGCCCGCAGCAAGCCGCGGCCGAGGTCCGCCAGAAACCTCAACTCGCGGTTACTTCCAATCAGATCCCACTCTCGTTGAGAGGAGCGCAATTGTGAAATCACTCGGGAAACGAGTTCATCGGGGTTTGATGGCTTGGTGATGAAGTCGTCGACACCGGCGGCAAACGCATCGGTTTTGCGACTGTCATCGCTGCTAGCGGAGAGTGCGATTACGGGCAGGGTCTTCGTGGCTGGCTGAGCCCGGAGTAGTCTGCACAGCGCCAGGGCGTCGGCGCCGTGAATCTCAAGATCGAGCACGACGAGGTCACATTGTTCCGTGTGGATGACCCGTAGCGCTGAGGGCGCATCTGATACCGTCAACGCGCGGTAACCCGCATACTCAAAGATTTTGCGGAGTCTATCGCGCGCCTCTTTCTCATCGTAAACAATCAGAAGAGTTGCGTTTTCTTTGGCAGTGCTGGCAGGAGAAGACATGCTTCAATCTTGGGCCCAAGGTGACGCTACTGACGAATCATGATCTGGTGGGCCAGCGCGATCACCGGCTCCGGCAAATTGCGCGGACCGCGTCCTGGCTAACGATTGAAAGCGATGCGGGGGGCAATGTCAAGAATGTATTAAGGGATACTTGTCGAGGCAGGTGGTCGTTCAGCGTGGCGGGAGGGCTAATTGATTGAGGCTGAGGCGAAGTTCGGCTTCACCAGATCAGAACCGGGGTCCGCAAGCGAGCAGCCTGCTTGGGGTGGTTGTATTTTCGCGGAGGGGACGAGCGTCCGTGTGGCTTGCTTGAGTTTGTGAGCATACTTGACCTGGTACATCGCCTGGTCGGCAGCGATAAGGAGTTGATCGAGTGATTCGCCGTCGCTGCCGTAAGTTGCGGTGCCGATACTGATACCGACGCGGGCGCGGCGGTCAGGGCCGAGGTGCAGAGAAAATTGCGAGACCGCATCCTCGATACGCGTGCGCAGTTCTTCCACCTGGCTCCCTACAAGCTCCTGGACCACCGCCACAAACTCATCGCCTGCATATCTGGCGAGAAAGTCATATTCGCGAAGCTGGGTCTGAATTATGCGAGCCATCTCGCGCAGCATCTTGTCGCCCACCTTGTGGCCAAAGGTGTCGTTGACGATCTTGAAATCATCAAGATCCAGCATCACAACCTGGAAAGACCGGCCGGTGCGACGGACCCTTGACACTTCTTCTTCAAAGCGAAGAGCGAGATAGCGCGCATTCGGCAGGCCGGTAAGCAGGTCGGTGAGCGCATTCGACTCCGCCTCGGCATGAAGCATAGAATTTGCGAGGGCGTCTGAAGCGAGCTTCGTAATCGTCTCGAGCACCCGCATATGATCGTCGGTGTACTGGTCCAACTCAGACGAATAGACCGACAGCGCGCCTAACAACAATTCGTCCTTGACTAGCGGCAACGAGGCCATGGACCGATAGTTAATGCCGCGTTCCGAGTTCCGTCCGGCAAAGTCCAGGCCCGGTGGAAGCTGGTTAACGGCACTGCGATTGGCCATTGCAAAGCCAGTCACGCCTTCGCCTGGCGCGATGCACTTCGACTTCATCAGCGTGGCGTTCTTGCCTGCCACGTGCGCTGCAGTTGCATAACCTTGCCGCTCGTCATAAAGATAGACAGCACAGGTATCAAACGAGACCACGTGGCCTACCTTGTCCACCAAAATTGCCAGAGTATCGTCAATGTCCAGAGATGAACCGAAGGAACGGGCAATCTCATATAGAGCGTAGACCTCTCGATGCGCATTTTTGATCTGGTCATAGGCCATGTAACAGCCGCGCTCTCTGGTTTTAGCCACGTCAAGCCCGAGCGTTTTAGACGGCACGGGTGCGTTGGCCGCGGGCTGCTGCTGCGGTAGTCCGCAAGCTGCAATCTCGGCTTCGAAGTCCGGCAGGTGTTGAATGAAGAGGTCGATAATTCTGGGGTCGAAGTGCGTTCCAGAACCCCGTAGTAACAAGGCAATCGCCTCATCACGCGTCATGCCGGGCCTGAACGGGCGGTCTTCTCGGATGGAATCAAAGCAGTCTACAACCGCAATTATCCGCGCTGTGATAGGGATCTGTTCACCCTTCAACCCGTCCGGGTAGCCAAGACCGTTCCACTGTTCGTGATGATGACGGACAATCGGAATGACTGGATATGGGAACTCAACTCGGGTAAGCAAGAGGGCGCCCACGGTCGTATGAGTCTTCATTCGTTCAAACTCGGCGGCAGACAGCCTGCCGGGTTTGTTTAGAATGTGAGGCGGGACGGCCAGGTTACCCACATCATGAAGCAACGCTCCGGCTTTCAGAGCCGCGATTGCAGCTTCTGACAGCTGAAGCACCCTGCCCAGCCCGGCAGCGTAAATCTGAATGCGGCGCACATGGCCGTGGGTCGTTTGATCTTTCGCGTCTATCGCTGTGGCCAGGGCTTCGGCGGTCGCCAGGTGTAGCCGGCCCACCGCTTCGGCCTCGCGCGTTTTCCCTTTGAGTCGTTCGAACGAGGCGCGGTTGATCAAGTAAATAGCGGTCGCCAACCCTGCACTCAAAAGGACATAGGTCGCGTCGTTTTTGAAAACTGCGCCATGAATCGCCGCAGCGGCTATGTTGCTGAGTTCCATCTGAACCATTTAACTAACTGAATGCGTCACGAGATTGCTGCATTTTCCCGTCAAGCTTACTGCTCCATAGGCGGGCTTGTATCACAAATTTTCTTCTCAAATTCATCAGCCGGAAGCGAAGTGGGAGCAACTCACAAACGCCTCCGGCTTTTGAAGGGCAAGGGGCGGACTCAGCTATCGTCCACCATGCTGGGTGAGATTCTTTCAAACCGTCTGGAGCATTTCTTCCTTTTCATTTCAAAATTGCGGCTCGGACTCCGTGCGGAGAGCCCGTGAAGCCCGAAGAGCCTCTTAGCCGCAAATACTTCTTTCTCAATTGTCGTGCCGCTGGAGTAAACCGCCGAAGTTCCGAGGAAAGGTTAAGAATTCGATTGTGTTTGCCTATTTGGAGAATAAGCACGCATGAGAAACCTAACAATCGAGAGCACTATGACAGGTCAGAATGGAAAGTTCAGTCAAGCTGCTTATCGTTGAGTTGACAATGCAGAGGGCTTACGGGCACCCTTCGTTTGGAGTTGGCTATTTCAGCGGAGTTCATATGGGATGAGAGGCAATCTCTGAGACCCATCCTACCTTAGTCATCAGGGCGTACGGGAAATCTTGACGAGAAGAGCGGGCAAATTAGACGCGATAAAACCGGTCGGTTACATCGAACTGTTGCGAAACAATCATGCCTTTCGCCAACTCTGGCTCGGGCAGGTCGTAAGCCAGATGGGTGACTGGTTCAACACGATCGCCATCTACACAATAATTCTCAATCTCACAGGATCAGGCCGAGACGTGGGTCTCTTACTGGTGGCACGGTTTCTTCCCAGTTTCGTGTTCGGGCCGCTCTCAGGCGTTCTTGCTGATCGATTCAGCCGGCGCTCGATCATGATCGTTTCGGATCTGCTCCGGGCGGTTGTTGTGCTGGGGTTTCTTCTGGTTCGACGCGCCGATCAGTTGTGGATCGTATATGTGCTCACTGTTCTACAGCTCGCTTTTTCTACCTTCTTCGAACCCGCGAAGACCGCCGCCATTCCCTCAATCGTGGCCGACCGCGAGTTGGTTGCAGCGAATGCCATTTCGTCAGTCACGTGGTCGGCGATGCTGACGTTAGGAGCGGCAATTGGGGGCTTGACTACTGGATGGCTCGGCACGGATGTGGCGTTCGTGCTTGATTCGCTCACTTACCTGCTCTCGGCTGCTTTGATCGCAAGCGTGCGTCTTCCCAGGCGGCCGAGGAGGGAGAAGGGGAGACTCACGATCGGCAGAGCGCTGGGAGTAACAGAGACAATCGCAGGAGCACGGTACGTTAAGCACCGGCCACGCGTGCTGGCACTACTGCTGGTCAAGCCCGCGTGGGGTCTCGGTGGCGGTATCCTGACCTTGCTGGCGGTCTTTGGTGAAAGGATCTTTCCCGTCGGCAAGAGCGCGGCTACCGGCATTGGCGTGCTCTTTGCGGCGCGAGGCATCGGGACTGCGGTAGGACCAATCTTAGCGCGGCGGGTGGTAGGGGAAGGCAAGAAAAGCATGCTGACCGCCATAGGAATATCCTTTCTGATTGGCGGTCTGGGTTACATTGC
>JACCSP010000055.1 GCA_013812905.1 Pyrinomonadaceae bacterium | reverse complement strand
CGTTGAGTGCCAACCTCCGGTCGCTACCGCTCTCGGTTCTGTATTGAGTTGCGATTAAGTTAATCTCCGTCTTTTTCCCAGTCTAATGAGTTTTGACAGGAGCCGCCCAGCCTTACCGCACGGGTGGGCGGTGGAGCCGTAAGAAGCAAGAGCGTAGTCGGACCAAACCTGCTAGACGATTCGTCCCACCAAATCATATTCTTGTGCCTCTGTAATCATGACGTTAACGAAATCGCCTGGCTGTGCGCTATAACCTTCCGGCGCATCATTAATCAAAACGCAACCATCTATATCCGGCGCCTGTGACTCGGTTCGGCCCTGCCAAAGAAGGTCGCTTTCGTTAGACTCTCCTTCAAATAATACGCGGACGGTTTTACCGACTTTTGCTTTGTTGCGACGGAGGGAGATTCGCAATTGCTCTTTCATCAAACGAGCACGGCGCTTGTTGGCGATCTTCGGATCGACTTTGTCTCCTAGCTCGAATGCCGGAGTTCCCTCTTCGTCGGAGTATGTGAACACGCCAACACGATCGAATTCCACTTTTCTAGCAAATGCCAGGAGTTCTTCAAAATCTTCCTCGGTCTCTCCAGGAAACCCCGTGATAAAGGTTGTGCGTATGGCAATGCCTGGAACTCGATCACGAACACGCCGAATCAAACGCTCCAGACTCGCGCGGTTTCCGCCCCGTTTCATCAGTTTGAGAACTTTCTGCGACGCATGCTGCAACGGCATGTCTAGATACTTCACCGCTTTGGCTTCAGTCGCCAGCACCTCGAGAAACGCATCGCTGATATGAGTTGGGTAGGTGTACATCACGCGCACCCACTCAATGCCGTCCGTATGTGAGAGTTCTCGTAGCAGATGTGCGAGAGCGTCAGCCTTACCCAGATCTTCTCCGTAGCGTGACGAATCCTGGGCAACCAGAATCAATTCCTTCACACCTTCTTCTGCAAGCTGTTGAGCTTCAGCGACAATCGAGCCAAACCAACGGCTGCGGAAATGCCCACGCATTTGCGGGATGAAACAGAAGGCGCAGGGTCGATCGCAACCCTCAGCAATTTTTATGAAAGCGTAATGGCTCGGCGTAGCGAGAACACGTGGTGTGGATTCGTCATAAAGGTAAGTGGCACTTTGATTACCCAGCGGAATCACAGGCAAAGAGCGTGTGTTTGTTTGCGGATCGCACACCGCAAGTATGTCGTTTATCTGACTGGTGCCGATGAATGCGTCAACTTCCGGCATTTCAGCTTTCAAGTCATCACGGTAACGCTCAACCAAACAGCCGGCAACGACGAGTCGCTTGGCTTTGCCGTTTGTCTTGAAACGCGCCGCTTCCAGAATCGCTTCGATGGATTCCCTCTTAGCTGCTTCAATAAATCCACACGTATTCACGACAACCGTATCAGCGTCGTTCGCGTTCGCAGTGATCTCAAATCCCTTTGCCTTGAGCTGGCCCATCATTACCTCGCTATCGACGAGATTCTTGGGACAGCCTAGGCTGATAAATCCGACTTTGTTCATAATGGTAAATCGTGACTCGTAAATGGTGAATCGTAAATCGTAATTTCGCGTGTGGTTCTAGGAGTACTCAGAGATCACTCAACTACCATTCACGATCCCACGATTCACGACGTACGACCTTTCTTTTCCTTCCAAGGCGACAAGGGTCTGGTCAATTTCCCGCAGCTCGGCCGTGGAGAGTTGCTGGCTGCCGAATCTGACGCGGTTGTAGAGTCTGGTTATTGCCAGAGTCTCCTTCGAGCCGAGGTTTGATGCAAATTCAAGTGGAGTCTCATCGCTCAGCCTCGACACGCCTCTCTGTGCCAGTAAATCCATCAGCCTTTGATAAAAGTCTACTGTTGCTGTTTTCGGCTCGCCGGTGCCCCGTGAGATTGTCAGGCCGCGACGCCAACCCAGCCTCAGCGCCCTCACGAAGATCACCGTCACTAATACCGATAACAGCCCCAGCGCGAGAAAAATTCCCTCGCTGGAGATCTCGGAAACCGTTTCCTTGATGTTACCGAACAATTGGGAAGCACTACGCCGATAATCAAAGATCCGGTTAAGGAGGGAAGCTGCCAGAGACCGTTGTTCCTGTTTGTCGTAACCCACAACGTACTGAAACCAGATTAATTCCAGCGCCTCAGCATATTTCCCCAGTTGAGAAGCGAGGCCTACACTCTGTGGCTCGGATCTTCCCGCAGCGGGCGTTGGGTCAAACGTCACCCAGGAATTGGTTTCCGGAAAATAGACTTCAACCCAGGAGTGGGCGTCACTTTGGCGCACGGTGTAAGCTCCGGCCGCTTCGTTGTATTCGCCGGGCAAGAATCCATTGACTACGCGCGTCGCGACTCCCTGGGTGCGAAGCATAACAGCCATGGCTGTCGAGAAGTACTCGCAGTGGCCGGCGCGGATATTAAAGAGAAAGTCGGAGAGCGGGTCTGTGCCGCTGGCTCTCATCTGCAGAGAGTAGCCGTAGTTACTGCGCAGCTCGGTTTCGATCGCCTTCGCTTTATCATAGCGATTGCTCGCCCCAGCATTGAGAATTGTGGCGCGGGCATAATCGGCTACTCGTCGGTCAAGCGTTTGCGGGTATTCCTGGTATCGATCGTCGGATTTGGAATACGGTCGCAGATCGCGTCGCAAGGTCTCTGGGTCCGGTTCAGTAGTATCAGAGATCACCGTGTACATGATGCGGTCGAGATCGTGGGGACGCGATTGAATCGAGCCCTCGGAATCAACTCGAACAAACGGAAAATCACCCTGAATCGCCAACGCGCGTGTGGCAGCAAAAAGTACGTTTGAATCGAGAGGTTCGAGAAACACTGTCTGGGTGGTCAGCCCTTTAAGTGCGTCGGTAGTGCCGAGGCGGAAGAATCCCCGCTCGATTGGTCTTTGATTCGCGCGGCGCGCCTGGAAAGACTTTTTCCAAGCCCGGCCAGTAAACTCATCGAGAGCCAGCCCACGCCATTTCAGCCCGGACTTGCGCGCCGAGTTGGCGTCGTGAATACGAACTCGCATCACGAGCTCGTTGTTTTGCTTCAGATCCCCGATTTCACCCAGCCTCACGCTTTCAGTAAACCCGATGAAATTCGTCACACCCGCGCCGCCGCGAGAAATGAGAACGGACCCAGCCCGCGGAGCAACAATGAATAGCGGTAAAGCCAGGACAAAGATGACTGCCATCATTGAGGCAGCTACGAGCGGCAAACGGGTGGCTTCTATGTCTCCTTTGCCGCGGGTGCCAACAAGTTTCCTGAAAACCCTGGAATCAGGGGAAACAAGAAGCCGGGTCTCGGCAGGTTTAACTCCACGTTGGGCCTTGCGGATCTCAAACCCGATCACAGTCGACAATGAACAAAGCAGGTAGAGAGTTAGCGTACCGAGAAAGATTGGACTAGCGCTCAGACCTGCTGCCAGCAAGAGTTCGAAGAAGGAGATGAGGTAAAGAAAGACCCAATCTCGATCTGACTTAACCTGCAGCAGTTTTATTGCGGAAAGAAAAATGATCAGATGCGACAGGGCATCAACGCCCAGTCTTCCGGGCGCCTCCCCTCTCGTACTTTGATACTTCCAATCGAGCAGGAATAAGGGAACCGAGAATAAGACGATCACCAGCCCGACGCGTTCCGACAATTGCCATTTCGTAGCCTCGAGATTCCACGCGACGACCATGATCCCTGCAAAGACTGTTCCCAGCGCCAGCTGCAGTCCGCCGGCCAATATCAAGGCAAGCATGGCGACCGCGATCATCGCGTAGGAGGAAGCTCGGAAGTAAGTATCAAAAGTCATTGATAAGACTAGTTGGCCTTGACCACTTTCAGGTCACGAAGTTGCCATACGTCTTGGTTCCGATTCAAGAATCGCTCAAACCTCTGTCCAGCCGGTACTAGCGAAGGTTGCATATTCTCCAAACTCGAAGTTAACGCAACGGTATGGGTTAATACAGTTGTCCATCGTCTGAAGTCCACACCATTGCAGATGTAGACGCTGCACGACCCATGAAAAGGTTCATCGAATGGCAGGGTGCTGAAAAACAAACAAGATCCACGAAAACCGCACGAAATGGATATCTTAATTCAAGTTACTTCGTGCCATTTTCGTGGATCGCCCTAGTGCTTCAATTCTGCTCACCATTTCCTCAACCTGCTCAGACTAAGCCTTGAAGTACACCTCGACATTCGTCTCAATAGTAATTCGCCACGGGAACCGATTGCGATTCCGATCTGACCCGGCGTTAGCGGCTTTGTTTCACTCGAATTTCAAAAAGTGTCGGCCATGACTTGCCGGTCACGAAGAGTCGGTCATTGGCTTCGTCAAAGGCAATGCCATTTAGCACCGCCTCATTGTCGTTAGCATCGCTTCGCGCGCGTAATCCCGTTAGATCAATCCAGCCGAGCACTCGCCCGGTCTGCGGTTCAATGCGCGCAACGCGCTCGTTGTGCCAAATGTTGGCATAGATTTCTCCGTGAACGTATTCGAGTTCGTTTATTCTATCGACGGCGGTACGCCCCTCCCGAACGGAGATTGTTCTATTTACTCGAAAGTTGTCCGGGTCAAGAAATCGTATTCGATTGGTCCCATCACTCATGATTAGCGAGCTACCGTCATTTGTGAGTCCCCATCCCTCACCCCGGTAACGAAACTCACCTAACTTCTCAAATCTCTCAGCATCATAGATAAAGCCCAGTTGATGCTGCCACGTTAGTTGGTAGATCTTTCCCTTGAAGAGTGTGATTCCTTCCGCAAAGTATGGCCTGGGTATGTTGATCTTCTTCAGTACTTTTCCTGTTTCCGGTTCCACACTGCGCAGGCTCGACCTGCCCTCCTGTCCGGTGCTTTCCAGCAATTTGCCATCATGAAAAACCAGCCCCTGCGTGTAAGCGTCGTTGTCGTGCGGCCAAGTATTGACTATCTCATAGCCGTACTTAGGAACACTTTCGGCATTCGCGTTGCTGGCCGCAGAGTGGTTTGCCACGGCCCCCGTCTGGCAACCAGAGCTGAGGAGGGAAAGGAAGATCACCGCTACCAGACCTCTCCGTCTCAGCGTATTCTTTGGCGCCAAACAGGAAACCGTAATGCTCAAAGTCATAAAAGCATTTTGCGGGACAGTGAGAAAAAACCCAAGCCCGCAGAAACTGAACTCGGTATTCGGACCAAATGAGTACGAATGGCCCCCCCGAGGGGGCCGAGTGCTTTTAATGCACATTTCAAAACGCTGGGGTAGCGACAAAAAGATCGGTGCTGGCGAAATCGCCATTTCACTGCCGGTTTGACGCTTATGAGGCGTCTTAGTCTTGGTGTTCACTGCTTTTTGAGGGTGGCACATTCATTGCGATTGCTGCTTACATGGCAGCCGAACTTACTCTACCGCGAACGCTGGGCGCCAGGCAGATCCCCCGGTGAGCGCTTATCCCGAGAGAACGGGTCTCTGGAGAAAGGCTGGAGTTTGTTGCAAGCTTGGAGCGATCCTTGTTACCGCAGTTATTGCTCCCTTTGCAGTTCTCACCTACAACTCATATCGCAGTTTTGCCCAACTGATTGATCAGCAGATCGCCGGCGGTTACTTGAGAAGCCACGCCGGACTCTATGCCGCGCCTCGCATTATTGAAAAGGGCGCGCGTCTGACGAAAGACCAGCTTGCCTCGTCGCTGCAGAGGGCGGGCTACGCGCCGGGTAAGGCAAGCAACATCTGGAACGGCAGCTTTCAGATGCGCGAAAACAGCATCACGATCTTGCCCCGCCAAGGCACGGAAACGCACCAATGGATTGACGTCCTGATCTCGAGAGCTTCGAAAGCTCCGGGGTAAGTACAGACTCGGCGTCGGACAGCTTGAACCAAGGGGAAAAGTTGTCGGATAGGAAGTTGGCAGCAGACGCATTGGGCAGTCACTTCAGTGGCGAAACGAAGACGGCCGCGCATTCAACGCGAAATCAAACCGCGACAGATGTGAATCAGAGAGGTCGAGTAATTCTTGTCAACTCGCCGTAGTTGCTAACGACGCCGTATATTCAGAGTGGCCGGCACCCCACCCTGAGATCCGCCCAGCCCGTACTTGATCGCCTGAATCGCGGAATGTCAGAACGGCGAGCGGTAGCGACCCGGTCTAATCTGCGGCGGCTCCCAGCGCGCCCTATCAGAACCACCGCCGTATGCTTCCCCGTTGAAACCGGGTCGCTACCGCTCGCCGTTCTGACAGGCTCCGATAATCGATGGAATCTTCCAACCTGCATTCAAACCATCTAACACCTCTTATAAAAAGCTTGGACGGACCCATGGACCCGCCCAAGAAATAAATCGCTGACTGCCAAGTAGTACGAGTCGGAATTGCCGCCGTGACGTTGCTGCATTAGAGTATGCATTATCTTTCCTGGTGAGCGGCGAGTTAGTATTCGCAGAGCGAAACAATAGAGAGGAACCTCGTGTCGCGCTCCAACCCATCTCACAAACTTAACTGCTTGACAGCAGTTTTTCCGCTCCTGCTGTTACTTGTTGCCGGGACGGCAAAAGCTGAACGTTTGCCGCTCAAAGCCTACACGGTTGCCGACGGACTCGCTCACAATGAGATCAACAAGATCGTTCGCGACTCGCGTGGCTTCCTCTGGTTTTGCACCGCGGAGGGACTCTCCCGCTTCGACGGCTATGCGTTCACCAACTACGGCACCGGCGAAGGTCTGCCGCACGGCGTCGTCAACGACTTTCTCGAAACGCGTGGCGGCGAAATCTGGCTGGCGACCAACGGCGGGCTGGTGCGCTTCGACCCGAAAGGCCATCCATCGCGGATCGAAGAAACACAACCGGCCAATCCGCAAGCGAATGCCCTGATGTTCAAGGTCATCATCCCCGAAGACAAAGACCGCTATGCGCGAGCCGTCGAGGTCCTGCTAGAAGGGGGCGACGGCACGCTCTGGGTGGGAACGTTGAAGGGACTTCACCGGCTGGAGCGTGAACGTGGCGGCTACGTGCTGCGCCCCGTCAAGCTGGGGATGCCCGGCGAGTGGCAGGATCAGCGTTACGTGATGGACTTACTCGAAGACCGCCACGGCTCGCTGTGGGTGGCGACGGGCGACGGACTATACCGCCGCCGACCGGATGGCACGGTGTCGCACTACATGCCGCGCGACGGACTGCCCGACAACTACGTTCACGATCTGTTCGAAGACCGCCGGGGCCGGCTGTGGGCCGCCACACGACACGGCGGCTTCTTCCAATTTGTCACCCACGACGCGCAAGGCCCGCCAATCGTCGCGCGTAAGTACTCGGCACGCGACGGACTGACGACCGATTGGGTCGCTCAACTCTTGGAGAGTTCCGATGGACGTTTTTGGGTGGCGACCGACAGGGGGCTGGCCGAATTCTTCCCAGACGCCGGGGAACGTGAACCCAGCTTCAAGACCTACACGCAGAGAAACGGCCTGCTCCATTACGCCCTGCGCACGCTCGGCGAAGACGCGGGCGGCAACCTTTGGCTGGGAAGCGACGCGGGAGCGATGAGACTGACTCGCGCCGGACTTGTCAGCTACAGCGAACGCGAGGGCATCCTGGCTGTCTTCGCGACCTTCGGAGACCAAGCAGGTCGGCCATGTTTCAGGGCCGCCGTCTTCGGCGACGAGCGCCGGACAGTCTTCGAGGGGGCGAAGTCGGAGTTGCTACGGCCTCTGGAGAATCACCATTCCCGCTTCGGCTGCTTTGACGGCGGGCGGTTCATCTGGCTTAAGCCCGACGCGCTCGATAACAATCAGCTCGGTTGGGTTGGGGAGATGGTCACGTTGCAATCCCGTCACACCGGTGAGTGGTGGTTGGGAACGGGTGGAGGGGTTTACCGCTTCCCGGCGACCGACGACTTCGAGCAGCTCAAACGAGCCCGCCCGCTCGCCGTCTACACGACCGAGGCCGGGCTATCGGCGGCGCATCGGGACGGGCGGACGATACTACAGGTGTTCCGACTTTTTGAAGACTCGCGCGGCGACGTTTGGGTCTCGGCCGTCGCTCCGCGCGGCTTCGCGCGCTGGGAGCGCGCCGCCGACAGGTGGCACGACCTGCTAAAGCCTCCGAGCACTCCCCCGTCGGGGGACGACCTTGCTCACTCGTTCGGGGAAGATCGAAACGGGAACGTTTGGGTCGGCTTCAGCACGGGCACGGCACGCTACCGCGACGGGCACTTTAATTTCTTCAGCACCGCTGAGGGTTGCCGCCGGGCAGGATTCAGCACATCCATTCGGATCGGGCAGGACGGCTTTGGCTCGCCTCTTCGCGGAGCGGCCTCGTCCGGGTTGACGACCCCGGCGCAGAGCGCCCCATCTTCCGTGCTTACACAACCGCCGCGAGGCTTTCCAGCGACAACATTGAAGTCATCACCGAAGACCTCCACGGGCGCATCTACATCGGGACCGGACGCGGCCTCGACCGGCTCGACCCAGCAACGGATCGCGTCAAGCATTTCACGACCGCCGAGGGTTTGGCGCCCGGTGCCATCAAGGCCGCCTTCCGCGCGATAGACGGTACGCTCTGGTTCGGAACGAGCAAGGGACTGTCTCGACTCGTTCCCGGAACCGACGTTCAGCCCGAGGCGCCCCGACCGATTCTCCTTACCGGTTTGAGCGTCGCCGGCGAGCGACGGATGGTCTCAGCGCTTGGCGAAACGGCCATGACATTGCAAGAACTCGCTGCGAGCCAAAATCAACTGCAAATTGACTTTGTAGGTTTGTCTTTCGTTCCCGGCGAAGTGCTGCGGTATCAGTATCGGCTTGTAGGTTCGAGCGCGGATTGGAGCGCACCAAGCCAGGAGCGAACAGTGACTCTCGCCAGCTTAGCCCCGGGCCGATACCAGTTTCTGGTTCGCGCAGTGAATGCGGATGGGGTCGCAAGCGCAGCGCCTGCCGTAATCGCTTTTGGGATCCTGCCTCCATTCTGGCAGCGTTGGTGGTTTTTAACTCTCGTGGCTTCGGCACTTGGCCTAATCATTTATGCGCTCTATCGCTATCGCGTGGCACGGATTCTCGAACTTGCGAATGTGCGTACACGTATCGCCAGCGATCTTCATGATGACATCGGCGCTAATCTCACGAAGATTTCAATCCTTAGCGAAGTGGCGCGACAGAAACTCGGTAATGGAAACGGTGAGCAAGACAGCCCGTTAGCGTCAATTGCACGAATCTCACGTGAGTCGGTGGCATCCATGAGTGACATTGTTTGGGCCATCAACCCGCAGCGCGACAACCTACATGATGTAGTGCGCCGCATGCGATTGCACGCCGAAGAGACCTGCATGCCAAATGAGATCGAACTTGAATTCGAAGCACCCGAGGATAGGGACCTGAAGCTTGGGATTGACACGCGGCGCTGCCTGTACCTGGTGTTTAAGGAGGCCATCAACAATGCGGCGCGTCATTCCGGGTGTTGGCGAATCCGTGTTGCGCTTTCGCTGGAGAAAGAATGGTTGTGGCTGGAGATCGCTGATAACGGTTTGGGTTTGGATGTAGCCGAAGAAAGTGACGGAAACGGGATTCTAAGCATGAGGCGCCGCGCGGAATCTCTGGGAGGGGAATTCGAAATTGAATCGATTACGGGAAACGGCACAGCGGTGCGCTTACGCTTGCCTTACACACAATCAAACCTTTTCTTATTGGGCCAAAGATAGCCAAGCTCAACAATGAACTATCGAACAATGAGAGCTTCTTCTGTTCTTCGCGAAAGAACGCAAGTTAGAACAGGACTCGCACAGCGGCTCCGCCGCCCCCCTTGCGGAAAGCCTCTGGCTTTCCGGAAGAGACAGCTCAGGCCAGCGGCTCTGCCGCTCGCTTTTGCGAAAGGATTTGCCTCCCTTGCGGTAAGGCTCTGCCTTACCGCACGACGCTCCAAGGGACTCTGCGCGAGGCTGAGCCTCGCGCCACTTCTAATGGCATACGCACGGAAAGGCTAAGCCTTTCCGCAATGTTAGCGGCGGAGCCGCCAGCAGTTTCTGACTTTAAAGCATCACCCTACCCAAATTCGTAGGTGACATTAAGCTCAGACACGAGTAAGTTTCGAAATCACTTCCGACGATTACCTGTTTCAATGCACAATCGTAATCAAGTTCGTGTCGAGAACACCGATTCGGCCATCGATGTCGCCATCATTGAAGATTTGCGTGAGGTGCGCGAGGGATTGACTTCGCTCATCAACGGCACTCACGGTTTTCGTTGCGAAAAAAGCTATCGCACCATGGAGGATGCGATCGCGCGTCTCGAATCGGCGAAACCCGACGTTGTCCTGACTGACATCGGCTTACCCGGAATGTCAGGCATTGAAGGTATCCGCATAATCCACGAGCGCTATCCCCAGCTTCCGATCATCGCTCTGACGGTTTACGACAACGACGACAACATCTTCAGCGCGCTCTGTGCCGGAGCATCAGGATACCTGCTGAAAAATACGCCGCCAGCTCGACTTCTTGAATCACTGCACGAAGTTTGGAGCGGCGGATCCCCTATGTCACCGGAAATAGCCCGGCGGGTCGTGCACCTTTTTCGTGAGTTTCGGCCTCCCGACCGTGCCTCATACCACCTCACGCCACAGGAATCAGAACTGCTGAAACTCCTTGTCGACGGACATCACTACAAGACCGCCGCTCAGCAACTCGGCATCTCAACGAACACCGTCTCGTTCCACCT
>JACCSP010000061.1 GCA_013812905.1 Pyrinomonadaceae bacterium | reverse complement strand
CTGATGGAGGTGAAGAGTTAGCGAAGCGCAAGGGCGTCGTCGCGAGGCGGGGTCTGAAGGAAGCGTGGAGCAAAGGCGCGAGCCGATGAACAAGAACCGGATAGGAGGCATACGGCGTCGGGCGAGTTGGCAACTGACAACGAAGCCCATGTCCATCAAGGGCGCTGGTGGTAAATCCGGCGGCGGTGCGCTGAAGGCGGTCGAGCTTACCTCGGGAGATCTGCTGCTGGTCGCGGAGACGCGACTGAGGGAGGAGCGATCCAACCTGAAGAGGCAGCAGAAGTCAGCAGAGGGCATAGTAGTCCCGAGTTGTCGGGACGAAGGCCCGAACGGTCCTCCGCGAGGAGGTTAAAGAGAGCGGCAAGTAAGCAGCGCAACTCATGAGCGATAAGCGGCAGAAGAACCAGCTAGTGTTGGCCTTTGCAGAGGTGAGTAGGAGTGAAGCTCCGAGGGACTCTGAGGAAGGGACCGAATCGTTTGCGGCGAAGCGCGAGGCAGAAAGCCCGGCTAGTAGTGACCAACTGATGGAAGAAGTCTGCGGGCGAAAGAACTGCCAGCAGGCATTGGCCCGAGTCAAGAGCAATAAAGGTAGCGCTGGCATTGACGGGATGACCGTCGAGCAGTTGCCAGGCTATCTGAAACAGCATTGGCCAGCCAACCGAGAACAACTGCTGCGCGGGACTTACAAACCGCAACCGGTGAAGCGCGTAGAAATACCAAAGCCGGACGGTGGGATGCGGAAGCTTGGCATCCCGACGGTGCTGGACCGCTTCATCCAGCAAGCGGTAATGCAGGTCTTGCAACGCAGATGGGACCGGACGTTTTCCGATTACAGCTACGGGTTTCGTCCCGGGCGGTCGGCGCATCAGGCAGTAGCCAAAGCGCAGCAATATATCGCGGCAGGCTACGGCTGGGTGGTGGACTTGGACTTGGAAAAGTTCTTTGACCGAGTGAACCACGACAAGCTGATGGCGAAGATTGCCAAACGAATCAGTGACAAGCGATTGCTGAAACTGATTCGGGCGTTTCTCCGGGCTGGAGTGATGGAAGGCGGGTTGGTGAGTCCGGTAGATGAAGGGACGCCGCAAGGTGGACCATTGTCACCCCTGCTGTCGAACCTTGTGCTCGACGAGTTGGACCGAGAGTTGGAGCGACGCGGCCATCGGTTCGTGCGGTATGCGGACGATAGCAACATCTACGTGCGCAGCCGACGAGCCGGTGAACGAGTGATGATGAGCACTAGAAAGTTCATCACCACGAAGCTCAAGCTGAAGGTCAACGAGGAGAAGAGTGCAGTGGCTCGACCAAGAGAGCGGAAGTTCCTGGGCTTTAGCTTCACTGGGCAGCGCGAACCGAAGCGGCGGATAGCGCCAAAAGCGATCGCGCGGTTCAAGCAGCGAGTACGGGAACTGACGCGGCGGACGCGAGGAGTGAGCGTGGAAACGATGGTCGCACAACTCGGTCGTTATCTGACCGGATGGCGCGGCTACTTCGGCTTCTGTCAAACTCCTTCGGTGTTGGGCAATCTTGATAGATGGCTCAGACGCCGATTGCGGTCGGTGGTCTGGAAGCAGTGGAAGCGAGGGAAGGTGCGGTTTGCTGAGTTACTTAAACGGGGTGTGGGCAAAGACCTGGCCGCGCAAACGGCCGGCAGCGCTCATGGTCCGTGGCGACTCAGCAACTCGCCGGCTCTCAGCTTTGCACTGCCCAATGCTTACCTGGCTTCGCTCGGCCTTCCTCAGTTGGTCGCGGGCTAACTTAACTCGCCGAACCGCCGTGTACGGACCCGTACGCACGGTGGTGTGACAGGGAAAGCTGGTGACAGCCTACCTATGTCGATTCAGAGATCGATTTTGGGAGCGATAATCACGAGGCTAGCTCAGGCCACATTACAACCTAATGCAGTGGGCGCCTCAGCACCTACGGCCAAATGGGACCGGCGGAGACCTCAGCGAGGGATCAGGATTATCGCTGCACGGAAGACGGAACGCTCGCGAGAATCATCGTGAATGAAGTTCAACAGGGGCGGTTTTTTCTTCCAGAGAGGTAGACGCGTGCGCGGTCATTATCGAAACCCAAATCCGGTTACACGAGAGACGCTGCCTCCCGGCAAGCCACGAAATAACACGAAGCCGCACGGAGAACTGTAAGTCATTTTGAGAGAGAGTACTCCTCGCTACCTCTTAATCAGCGCTGCCGCTCCGCTTGAAGCGACCTCACTCTGCCGGACTTATTTTCAGCTAAACCAATCCGGCGCCCGGACGCCTTCCGTATATCCTTTGCAGTTCTAAAAAATCTCTTCGGAAAAAGGATATAAGCCGTGAAGAATTTATCTCTAATGGTGCTGCTCACAATAGCAGCATTCGCAAATCAAGAAGCATTCGGACAGATGAAAGACAGTAATCCGATGGTTGGTGGCGCCGCGATGATGAGGTCCATGAACATCGTAGACAACGCCATGAATTCGGCGGACCACACAACTCTGGTGGCTGCAGTGAAAGCTGCGGGTCTGGTTGAGACCCTAAAAAGCAAGGGACCGTTCACCGTTTTTGCGCCCACCAACGCGGCCTTTGACAAGCTACCGACAGGCACTGTCGAAACCTTGGTGAAGCCCGAGAACAAGGCCATGTTGACAAAGATCCTGACCTATCACGTTCTGGCCGGAAAGTTTGATTCCAAGGCCATTGCCAAGCGCATCAAGGCCGGTGGCGGCACGGCGAAGTTCAAGACTGTCAGCGGTGGCAAGCTATGGGCCTCGATGAGCGGCAACAGCCTGGTGCTCAAAGACGAGAAAGGTGGTACCTCAACGGTTTCAATCGGCAATGTCTATCAGTCCAACGGAGTGATTCACGAGGTTGATACTGTATTGATGCCAAACTAACCATTGTTTAACGTCAAGGTTGCCGTTGCGTTCGCTGGAGAAAGCAATCCACCTCCCGTCGGCGAGAAGCGCCCATAGACGTCGCGCGCGGGATTGACCGTCAAGCGCTGAACGTTCTGGCCATTCTCGTCGGCCCCGAGATATCTGAAAACGATCCGCCCGTCATGGTAGTGCGGATATCGCACAAGTCTTGCTTCGCGGCGAAACCCGAATGAGGAAGTACAAATAAGCAGCGCCAGAGTAGCTAAGAAGATCTTCCTCATGGCTTAACCTCGACTCTATTCAAAGTGGATCACCCGTGGATGGGGTAACGGCGGGATTATAACACCCGGAACATCCTGTGGCATGATAAGGAG
This sequence comes from Pyrinomonadaceae bacterium, assembly GCA_013812905.1. Taxonomy (GTDB): domain Bacteria; phylum Acidobacteriota; class Blastocatellia; order Pyrinomonadales; family Pyrinomonadaceae; genus PSRF01. The sequence goes on along the minus strand of JACCSP010000061.1, from coordinate 5,272 downwards.
CAACTTGATGTGGCACGAGGAGGATGTTTCTATTTGATTACCTGCCGCAAGATGACCGCCCCTGACCTCCCGGATTCTTTCAACATGCTCAGTGCATTTCTCAGCGAAGACGAACACTATCGCGCCAGCAGCCAAGCATATGGAGATCGCGGAATCCAGGGATTAAATGACGCCCTCTACCTGTTTCTCGAACATCCGGAACTGGGATTCGTCTGGATGGCTTACGACGATGCGGACGTTGTGGGCATCTGTGTGGTTTGCTTAGCCGTCTCCACGTCGATGGGAGCGCTGGTAGCAAAACTGGATGACGTGTCGGTCAAAACGGATCGTCGTGGAGAAGGCATCGGCACCGTATTGATAAAAGCGCTCAAAGAACAGCTGAGCAAGGAGTTTGTAACGCGCATCGACGTCGCCGTGCATGTTCAAAACCCAAAAGCACGCGCGTTTTATGAGCGGCTTGAATTCCAACCTCTGAATGAAGAACGCTTGGCGTGCGTGATTTGAATTGGGGAACCAGCAACGGATTTGAAAAAGCCAGCCATGGATTGACGCGGATAGACGCGGATCAGAAAAAGCCAAAAGGACAGTATCAGGTAGGAGTCCTGCGCAATCAGGACCAAAGAGGATGCGGGTTGAGATAGCAACTCGACAACTCCGCTACTCTCACGAAGTATTTCTAATCGAGCAAGTTTTAGCGAAATGCCGAGCCAATGGCATCTAAGAATGTTTTGATCTCGTTCTGATCCGCGTTGATCTGTGGCTAATTCTTCTTCATCTCTCCCGGGGCAGGTTGGAAATCTCCTCAAAGTATTTCGCAAAAGCCACCATACCTCCCGAAGCCTGTTGCCAGTCGAAATTCTCGTTCGGCGCATGGTAACCGTGCTCAGGTAACGACAGACCCAAAAACATGATGGGGCACCGGAGGACTTTTTCAATACTGGTCATCGCGCCAATGGTGCCGCCATCACGGACGAACACTGCGTCGCGCTTGAACGCAAACTTGACTGCTCGCTTTAGTGCGTCAGGCAGGGGACCTTCCACCGAAGTTTGGAAGGCCGGAGCCATCGACTCGAAATGAATCTGGACCTCCGGGTTGCTCGCGTTGACAGCCGCCTTAAGCAACTGCGCAATCTTCTTGGGATCTTGGCCAGGCACAAGACGGCATGAAGCTTTTACTTCGCCGCGCGGCGGCACAATCGACTTCACCCCTGGCCCCTGGTAACCGCCCGCTACTCCGTGCACTTCAAATGTTGGCATGCCCCAAACGCGTTTCATCACTTCCAAATCATCCTCCGCGCGCATTGACTTGAGTTTGTGCGCCTTCTTAAAGGATTTCGCAGAAAATCCTGAGTTGGACCAATCACGAAGTTCCTTTCGAGACGGGGGAATGACGTCGTCGTAGAAACCCTTTATCTTCACCCTGCCGGTGATCGGATCGTAAAGATCGCAGACGAGTTTCATGAGCTCGCCGAGCGGGTTTCGGGCCGCCCCGCCCACTTCGCCTGAATGGGCGTCAACCGTTGCCGTTTCCAACGCAAGCAGAAATCCCATCAAGCCACGCAGGCCTGCGGAGTTCGCCGGCCGCTGCCTTGAGACCCAGACCGTGTCAGACACGACCACGGATTCGGTACGCAGATCTGCAGCAGCGTTGGAAATAATCTTTTCGAAATTTGGCGAACCAATCTCTTCTTCGAACTCCCAGAGGAACCGAATGTTGATTGGCACATCCGCCTCAATCGCGGCAAGTGCGCCATACAAGGCGGCCAGGGCGGGACCCTTGTCGTCAGTCGTGCCACGACCAAAATAGCTGTCGCCTTTTTTGGTCATCACAAACGGTTCCGTTTCCCAGGGTTCAGTCGCTTTTGAGGCAGGCTGAACATCGATGTGGTTATAAACGGTGACGGTGGGCCGGTTTTTATTCTCCCCGAAGACACCATGGACAACTGGATTACCTTTATTAATCGAATAGACATCTGCCTTGCCGCCAAAGCGGCGTAGCGTTTCCACCGTCAGCTCAACTCCTTTACGGATGTCTTCAGCGTGAGCTGGGTCAACAGACACGGTAGGTGTCTCAACAAACTGGCGTAGCAGCTCTTCGTAATCTTCCTTATGATTCTTGGCAAAAGAGAAAAGCTGATCTCGTTGCAGTTGTTTAGCCATTCTCAATCCTCCCCTTACGTTGGGACCATTGCCTACTAAATTGTTTCTAATGGGAGCTTCATAGTGCACAACACGGAGCTCTTTTGTCACGAAAGAATCGTATGATCCTGTGCCCAGGTTCACTTTAGGTTCGTCAGGATCATCCCGGAGGCATGTCATTTAAAAGCCGTCGGCGAGCGTTGCGCGACGTTCACGGTAGACGAAAATGAAATTTGCTGACTCCAAAAAAGGTCACATTGCGGATACTGTTTGACCCTCTGGGTCGCCACGCCTCGCAGGCTGGAATTAACTCAAATCACTTAAGGATTCGAAAAACATATTGAATCGGATACCTCAAGCTCAAACTGATGACTATTATGGTCTCTCTTCCATATCCCAGCCCCAGGAGAGGGGCAACGTTTCTTCAGGATTGAATCACTAATCGGCTGAGCTGGATGGCTTTGAAACTAAGACGCACCCATTTTCCTTTTCCGAGAACGTCATTCCGGGTGCGCGGCGCCGACGGCCTCGAGAGTAGCGGATGAACTTTCCCGCGGTGGCGGCGCATATTTCAAAGCCATTGGTTGTTCGTGCTATTCTAGCAGTCCGCTTTTGCCGACCAAACGCGGTCAGCCGGGTGAGTATACAAATTCGTTGCAGCGAACAGAAACTTAGGAGGGTAGTGTGAGTAGAAGATCTTTTTTGCCTGGCATGTTGTTTCTGGCTATTGTCCTGTCACTCCCCGTAATTATATTTGCCCAGCAAAACCCATCCGCTCGACGTAGCAATCCGGAACGTCCGGCACCATCCGTCAACAGCTCAACAAACAAATCAGTCGTCTCACCTACGATGATTCGAACTGACCTCGGTGAGGCTCTTTCCGTAATTCAGTCTAATTACATTGACGGAAAGAAACTGGATTACAACTCCGTCTTCAAGTCATCCATCAACGGCATGCTGAACGTCCTCGATCCGCATTCAACCTATTTCGACCCGGTTGAGTACGCTTCGTTCAGGACCGAACAACGCTCGGAGTACTTCGGTATAGGGGCGACCATCGGCGATCTCCGTCAGGGCGATCTAGTCAATACTTACATTCGCGCCACCTTTGAAGATGCACCCGCAGCCCGGGCCGGGTTGCGCTTCGGCGACCGGATTCTCGAAGTCGATGGGAAGTCGATGAAGGGCAAGACCTATCCCGAGGTGCGAAAGTTTTTGCTGGGTCCCCGCGGCACGACGGTAAAGGTTACGGTTGAACACGCAGCTTCACGAGAGACCGAGACAGTAACCATTACCCGCGATGCCGTGCCGCTGCCATCGATTCCGCAAGCTTATCTAGTCAGGCCCGGCGTTGGTTACGTGGCAATGACCGGCGGATTCAATCAGACGACGTCTGATGAGTTTCAGGAGGCCCTTCAGGATCTACGTTCTAGAGGCATGAACATGCTGATCCTGGACTTGCGTGGAAATCGGGGCGGCCTTTTAATTCAGGCCGTGCGTGTTGCCAACACCTTTTTGCAGCGTGGGCAGCTAATAGTCAAGCAAGAGGGAAGAATAAGGGGCAGCTCCGAAAACTTTAGGGCTGTGAATGACTCTCCGGATCAGACTCCTTTAGTTGTTTTGGTGAATGGTGATTCAGCATCGGCCGCTGAAATTGTGGCAGGCGCATTGCAAGATCATGATCGGGCGCTGATTGTTGGTGAAAACACGTTTGGTAAAGGAATCGTGCAGTTACCGATTCAGCTTGAATACGACTCTGCGTTGCTTCTTACGATTGCGAAATACTTTATGCCTTCGGGCCGCCTGATTCAGCGCGACTATTCCACCGGTGGCGTCTACGACTATTACACGCACGGGGGAATTGCCAACGAGAAGTCTCAGGAAGCGGATGCCCAAAAGACGGCACCTCTGGGACCGGAAAGCCGCACTGATGGCGGTCGCACCGTTTATGGCGGAGGAGGCATCGCGCCGGACGAGGTCGCTAAGCCCGTGAAGATTACTCCCGCCGAAGCAAAGTTGGCGGATTCGATTTTTGCCTTTGTGCTCGAACTTGCTACCGGTCGCGTGCCTGGTTTTGAGGCCTACAAAGTCGAAAAGCCGATCGAGTTCAGGCACGACCTGAAAGCCACAGACTTCCCGGTTACCAATGCTTTGATCAAAGAACTAAAGCGCTTTGTCGCCGCCAAGCCGGAGTTCAAAGCGACGCCGGAACAATTGGAGCGCTCCCGTCCCTTCGTAGAGAGGCAGCTCCGATTTGAGCTGGCAACAGCAGCTTACGGGATGATGGCAGCTCTACAGGTCCTTAACGAGACTGATCCGCAGATTGCCAGGGGCGTAGACGCGTTGCCTCGCGCCCGTGAACTTGCGCAGGCAGCCAGACGCGCCAAGGCTCGTACCGAATAGTTCTAGACTCTAGCTCCCAACGTTACAGAACCGAGAGAGGTAGCGACCGGATCATAAACTCAACCTGCGCTGTGAGCATGGCGCCAACTTTCTAAAGCCAAGGGTTGAACTTATGATCCGGTCGCTACCGCTCTCGGTTCTGTATTGAGCACCGCACTCTCGAGGGTGTTTAGTCTTATTCAATCAGCAAGACATCTTGCCAAAACTCACGTTTGACTCCATGCGATTGTGGGCCCCGCGAACCTGGTCCAACTTGTAAACGGAATCGACCACGGGCTCTACCTGGCCGTCAGCCAACAGCGGCACAACATGAGTCTTAAAGAGCCGGGTCGCTGTCGCCTTCTCTTCTGCCGAGCGAGCACGAAGAATTGTGCCAATAATCTTAGCCCGTTTGCTCATCACCTTACCGAAATCGAGGATCGCCCTGGAGCCCGAGGTTGTTCCTACCAGCATCATGCGCCCCCGTGACGCCAGCGCTTTCAGGTTTGCGTCCAGATATCCCGCTCCCACCAGATCAAGGATGACGTTTACGCCACGGCCGCCGGTCCACTCTTGAATAGCATCGCCTAGAACAGCCGGATCGTCTTTGATAACAAGAGAGGCGCTGAGTCCATATGGTTTCGCCCGCTCCAGTTTGTCTGCCGTGCGCGAGGTCCCAAAAATGTTCGCGCTCGTGGCGTGACCCAGTTGAACAGCAGCGGTGCCCACTCCCGAACCTGCCGCGTGCACC
>JACCSP010000059.1 GCA_013812905.1 Pyrinomonadaceae bacterium | reverse complement strand
CGACGCATAGGCGATCTTCCAGCCGCTCGTGGCGGTGCCAACGACGCCGACCATGATCTTTCCATCCTCCGCCGCCGCGAGACCGCCGAACTCTTGCTGGAAGAGCACGGCGTAGCCGTCGCTGCCGAGTAGGGCCGTGTCGTTAATGAGCTTGAGGTCGTCAGACGAGGCCAGCCGGAAGAGCGTCTTTTTCGCTTCCACCCAGCTCCGGGCAACCGTCGCTGCGTTCGGCCCGCTGAGGCCGGTGGCCAGGTAACCGTCGTAATTGATCAGCGAGGCAGGAGTGCCAAACTGATTCCATGAGACCGTCGCGCCAAGACCCGCAACCATTCCCAACTGGGTTGAGTTCGGCGCCACCGTCCCTGTACGCGCATCGAAATCGGCCAGTACCTGGCCAAGCGCCGGTGAAGGCGCGAGAAACAGCAGCACGGCAAATACAACCGCCAAGACTGCTTGCCATCTACAGTCTCTCGTTATAACTGAAGGTGTCTTGTCACTTAACATTTTGCCTCTCCTTTTTAGAACAGGACATGAAAATCAGCGACGTCCTTTAACGCCGCGTAAAACTACCTTGGTGATGATCTTCTCAAGTAAGTTTCACCGAGCGGCAATTTTGCGAGGGGTAGAACCTGCATGAAACAAATAGACTGTTCCTGTGACTCATGAATCGACGGGGACAGGGTATTCACCCTGGTTGAGAAGTGTTTGTAATCTTGATTCTTATAAGGTTGCGCCGAGTGGCGCTGCGACTTAATGAGAATCAAGACTGCTAGGCTCACGGGTACAGCTTATTCGTAGCGGTTGAGGAATTCTTGAGGGCTATTCTTGAGATTCTAAACAACGTTTTCGTTTCGCTTGCCGGTATTAACTAAGACCGCGTGAATAAGTCATACGCAGTCAATAAATTAGCCGAAGCTGGAGGCACAGGGGACGCAAACCTGCCTGGTTAGACAGCGGTTCACGATTGTTGCGAGTTGATTATGACGTTATTGTGATTTCAATCTTGGCGGGCAATCCCAGCTGGTGCGCTGATTCTCATTATCTCTGCAGATACATGCTCGCCGCCATCTTTGTGAGCTTCCAGACCTTCGTCCATTCGATCCGGCGGTTGCCATTCTGGCGTCCGGTTAGCTTATCGAGAATTAACTTCCGGAACAACCGCCCTTCGCGTCGCAGCATAAACTCCTTAGCGTAAGGCTTCGCCGTTTCGAAGAAGCTAAACTCTGGATCGGTGACGATACCGATTCCTTCCAGAGTCATCAGCGCCCGCATGACGTAGGTGAAGTTGGCCGGCAGACGGAAAGGATACTCATACATCACCTCAGCGAGGTCGTAAGTCAGCTCTTTGAAATTAACCTCACCCAGTTTCAGATTCAGATAATGTTTGAAGAGTCCCTCTACGATGGGACGAATCGTTTCCGCATCGACGCCAGGCTTCAGGAAGTTGAGGTTGATAATGTCCTGACCCAGGCCATGCACGTCGCGACTTACAACGTGGAAAAAAGCATCGATCATCTGAGACTGCAGATGTGGAGTGATGCGGCCCGTCATGCCGAAGTCGAAGAAGGCCAGATGACCGCTATCCATCACCAGTAGGTTTCCTGGATGCGGGTCAGCGTGGAAGAACCCATCCTCAAGTAACTGCTTCAAATAAGCGCGCACCAGGAGTCGATTAACTTTTACCGGTGAGATTCCCCGCGCCCGCAACGCTTCCAGATCGATAACCTTGGTCCCGCGAATAAATTCCATGGTCAGCACATGTGAAGCGCTGTGTGACCAGTGAATTGTTGGCACGCGGACTGCTCGCCAATCCCGGAAGTTGTATCGGAAACGATCCGCGTTGCGCCCTTCGCGCGCGTAATCCATCTCCTCAAAAATAGTGTGATAAAACTCCCGCAGCATTCCTTCCCAATCGGCATTCTCATTTGCCCGAGGGAAAAAACGGTTGGTTAGTTTCACCAGCCGGTAAAGAATCGCTATGTCGAAGCTGATAATTTCTTTGAGGTTTGGCCGCTGCACTTTGACTGCCACTTCGCGGCCGTCGTGCAAGCGAGCTCGATAAACCTGACCCAATGAGGCGGCGGCAATGGGCTCGGCATCGATCTCAGCATAGGCTTCCTGCACACTGCGGCCGAGTGCGGCTTCTATTCGCCCGTAGGCTTCGGCCGTTGGAAACGCCGGAACCTGGTCCTGCAAGAGCGAGAGTTGTTTTATGTACGAAAGCGGGAGTAGATCACCGCGAGTACCAAGAGCCTGGCCGATTTTTATGAAGGTGGGTCCGAGCGCAATCAAGTTCTCGCGCAACCAGACCGCCTGTTTTTCGAGTCGCGCCATTTTCCTGGTTGAGCCATCGCCGCCGCGAAAAACAACAAACCGCAACACTCGGATAGCGGTGTCGAGCATGTGTCCGACAACATCACGGCAAGACTGTATGAACTGCGCCTGGGGGCCGCCCGCACGCGCGGCTTCTCTCCGCCGTTCGGCGGTGCGACGATTAAACTTCGAGCGAATGTCATAGCTGTCCAGAAAGAGGTAGAGCGTCAACAGGCCGAGCACACGTGAGACATTGGCCACGCGCAGCCAACCCCGCAACCCCTGTCCTTTGAGAATCTGGTCGGCTAGCTCATCGTTGAGTGGCACAGGCGGCGCGTCGTCCTGTGGCTGCCGCGACCGAGTCGGCCCTCCGTTACGGCTTACGCCATTGGCATCCTGCTCTGCGGGGGCAGCAGAAATCGGGACTAATGATTGTTCTGTATTCATCGTACGGCCTAAGGATACAAAAGCGGGCCGCGCCCGCCTCTAATCGATCCAACATTTAACAATAATCCTATCCCGTCTCTAACACTAACTTCTGAAAGCCCAGTTTAGTGTTCAAACCATTAGTTTATGGCCACGAAACGGCAATCTAAGGATGAACTTTAAACTTTCATAAATCAAACTGATAATCCAACTAACTACTCTCAGAGGATTGAGAGCATGTGTTTCGCGCCGGCATGTTCAAAGTAATTCTGGGCCTTATCTACGTCCCTGGTAATCTGGGTTTTCAATGAGTCCAGCGAGTCAAACTTCTGCTCGTCACGCAATCGGTACAGAAAACGTACTCTAATCACGTCGCCATAAAGGTCACCAGCCCAATTGATTACGAATGTCTCCACCGAAGGTTCCAAGCCGGTCTCAAACGTGGGCCGCGTACCCACATTTGTAACGCTGCGCCGCCACTGCCCCTCAATCAGCGTCCCGGTAACGTAAACGCCATTCGCAGGTATGACGCGGTTCTGGGGATGCAGGTTGGCCGTCGGAAATCCCAGCGTATGGCCGCGCTCATTTCCTCGTTCAACCCGACCCTCGACACCGTAAGGGCGACCCAGCATTCGGCGCGCCAGATTCACCTTCCCTTGCGCCAACAACCCCCGAATCCTGCTTGAACTCACGCGCTGGCCATGCAAGCCAACCTCCGGTACTTCCCCGGCGACGAACCCCAACTCTTTGCTAACCCGGCGCAGAAGCTCAATGTTGCCTTCGCGGTTGTGGCCGAATGCAAAGCCACGTCCCAAATAAACTTCCCTGGCATGCAGACGGTCCATAACCACGTCTCGCAGAAAGTCTTCCGCCGGAATTTTCGAGAACTCTTCAGTGAAACGCACGACGATGGTCTGTTCGATTCCCAGGACACCGAAACCTTCTACTTTCTGATCCAAAGTTTGCAGCAGCGGGGGCGACGACTGGGGATGCAGGACCGCGCGCGGATGCGGATCAAAAGTGATGGCAGTAGGGACAACGCCGAGGGCACTAGCTCTCTCCACAACCGTGCGCATGATCAGTTGATGGCCCAGGTGCAGCCCATCAAAAACACCAAGCGTTAGCACGGTCGGGCGTTGGATTTCAGCGTTGTCGGTTCCGTGAAAAAGGCGCATAAGCTATTGCCGATTTCCGATTTGTCTGTTCCCCACGCACGACCAAATAAACTACTGACCACCGAGTGCGGACCACTGACAGGGCGCGGACGCCGCTCCTAACTGAAATCGGCAATTGGAAATTGGAAATTGGAAATCGGCAATCACTCATCAGTAACAACCAACCCGTCATACGCCCACTCAACTCCCTCCGGCAGGCGGGCGGAATCGCGCGCATGTTTTACGTCATGGGCGATGTGAGTAAAGTAAGCGCGTCGCGGTCTTATTTTTTCCAAATACTCGAGCGCCTTATCCAACCACAGATGAGTGGGGTGTTCCTTAAACCGCAAGCAATCCAGGACGAGCACTTCGAGGTCCGACATTGCGTCTATCGTATGCTGAGGAATCAGGCTCAAGTCCGTTGCATAAGCAAAATCATTAAAGCGATAGCCCATTACAGGAAGCCGGCCATGGATGAGCTCGAGCGGAGTTATCTCTAACTCTTCACCCAGGCAAAAGGGTGCTCCCGCGATGACTGTGTGCGGAATAACCTGCGGCAACCCACCGCCAAAGTGAGAGGGTTCAAAGATGTATTTGAAGATGCGCCGAATATCAGGCCAGGCTCGCTCGTTGGCATAGACGCCGAGTGCGCCGTAGCGAAAGTTGAGGGGCCGAATGTCGTCAAGTCCAAAAATGTGATCCGCGTGACAATGGGTTACCAGGACGGCGTCAAGCCGTTTTAGCCTCTGCCTTAAAGCCTGCTGCCGAAAGTCGGACGAGGTGTCAACAAGTACGGTCTGGCCGCCGTGTTCTATCAAGACTGAAACGCGAAGTCTTTTGTCCCGCGGATCATCCGAGGCACACGTCTCACAGTCGCAGCCAATTGAAGGGACACCCGTAGACGTGCCGGTGCCTAGAAAAGTCAGTTTCATCTCGTAAATCGTAAATCGTGAATCGTAGATGGTAAAAGCCGAACTGACTATTCACGATTTACGATTCACGATTTACGCTTGGTGTCAGCCGCCGATGATGTCGCGGCCGGTGTATGCGCGGGATGCCTTTGGTGATACAGAGTTGGTGAGCGAGACATACTGCATGCGCAAATCTGCCAGCAGACTTTCTAGGATCTTTTCTTCCTGGGGGGCCAGATTGCCCTTTGTTTTTTGGTCCAGCATTCCCAAGATATCAATCCAGTGTTTGGCCAACTCGAGGTCAACCTCACGCTTATGCGTTACCGGATGCTCCATCATTCCCAGCGAAGACGCCCCGTTTGAAGCAATCGACATAATGAAGTTTGC
>JACCSP010000032.1 GCA_013812905.1 Pyrinomonadaceae bacterium | reverse complement strand
CCACTAGGATGTGAGCGCCGTAAACAATTTGATACCGCGCCGCCTCGCGACCGCGGTCATCCACGATGATCAATGAACCATTGCGGTTCATCGCAATACGCTCGCCCTTGCGGCTTTTCACCGTCTGCAGTTCAAGGTATTTGATTGTGCCATCCTGACGCGCCTCGTGCTTCGAAGACTCTTCCAAACGCGCCGTACCGCCGATGTGGAACGTACGCATCGTCAACTGGGTGCCGGGTTCGCCTATCGACTGCGCGGCAATTACACCCACGGCCTCACCAATTTCCACAGGTCGCCCAGTGGCCAGGTTGCGTCCGTAGCACTTGATGCAGCAACCACGCCGGGATTCGCACGTCAGCACGGAACGGATGCGCACGCGTTGCACTCCGGAGCGTTGAATCTCGGATGACAGGTCTTCATCGATCTCCTCATTGGTTTCGACAATTACTCGGCCCTCGATCGGATCGATGACGTCTTCGAGTGCCGTTCGGCCCACGATCCTGTCTCGCAGTGACTCGATTTCCTCACCGCCTTCGATGATGGCGCTCGCTGAAATGCCGCGGAGCGTGCCGCAGTCTGGCTCGCTGATGATCACGTCTTGGGCAACGTCGACCAGACGACGCGTCAGGTAACCCGAGTCGGCAGTCTTGAGTGCCGTATCGGCAAGGCCCTTGCGAGCGCCGTGCGTGGAGATGAAGTACTGCAAAACGTCCAAACCTTCTCGGAAGTTGGCGCGTATCGGCGTCTCAATGATTTCGCCTGAGGGCTTAGCCATTAAGCCGCGCATGCCGGCCAGCTGTCGAATCTGCTGGGCGCTACCGCGCGCGCCAGAGTCGCTCATCACCAAGATGGGATTCAGCTCGCCCGACGACTTCTCACGTTCGTCCATCGCCTTGAACATCTCTTTAGCGACCTTGTCAGTCACCTCAGACCAGATAGCGATAATCTTGTTGTAGCGTTCGCCGTTGGTGATAACACCGTCCAAATATTGCTGCTCGACAGAGATAACTTCCTTCTCCGCCTTATCAATCAGGCCCTTCTTAGCATCGGGAGTCACCAGGTCATCGATGCCGATTGAAATACCGGCTTTGGTCGCATATAGAAATCCCAAAGTCTTGAGATCATCAAGCATCTTGACCGTCATCTCATGGCCCAACCGAATGTGAGAGTAGTTAACCAGCGACTGGAGCCCCTTCTTCTTGAGCGTGCCGTTGAAGAAGGGCAGCCCGGCCGGTATTGAGTCGTTAAAAATAACCCGGCCCACGGTGGTATTAACAACCCGGCGCACATTCTCCTGCACGGCGGCGCGGAGAATATCCTGGGGATCGTGTTCCTGAGTGAGGTCTATCAGATCGCCCTGAATACGCAGTTTGATTGGCGTCTGTGTTGTCACTTCCTTGGCGTCTAGCGCAAGCAACACTTCTTCCAGTGAAGCGAAGACGCGACCCTCGCCCTTGGCACCGGCCTTGTCGCGGGTCAAATAGTAGATGCCGAGCACGATGTCCTGTGAGGGAACAGCGATTGGCTGACCACTTGCGGGACTCAGAATGTTGTTACTCGAGAGCATCAATACGGCCGCTTCAATCTGGGCTTCCGGACTCAGCGGAATGTGCACGGCCATCTGATCCCCGTCGAAGTCAGCGTTGAAAGCTGTGCAGACGAGTGGATGAATCTTAATCGCTTTGCCTTCGACCAGCACCGGCTCGAAAGCCTGAATACCGAGACGGTGAAGGGTAGGAGCGCGGTTCAAAAGTACCGGATGTTCACGAATAACTTCTTCCAGTATGTCCCAAACTACCGGCTCCTGGCGCTCAACCATTTCTCGCGCCTGCTTTATGGTGGCCGCATGGCCCTGCTTCTCAAGCTGGTTGTAAATGAATGGTTTGAAAAGCTCGAGCGCCATCTTCTTGGGCAAGCCACACTGGTGCAGCTTGAGCTCCGGACCAACCACGATTACTGAGCGCCCTGAGTAGTCGACACGCTTGCCTAAAAGATTCTGCCGAAAGCGTCCCTGCTTTCCCTTAAGTGTTCCGCTCAACGACTTCAGTGGCCGATTGTTTACACCGCGCAGCACCCGGCCCCGGCGCCCGTTATCAAAGAGAGCGTCGACGGCTTCCTGAAGCATACGTTTTTCGTTGCGCACAATGACTTCCGGCGCACGCAGTTCCATCAACTTTTTAAGGCGGTTGTTGCGATTGATCACGCGCCGATAAAGGTCGTTGAGATCCGAGGTGGCGAAGCGTCCCCCATCCAGGGGCACGAGGGGCCGCAACTCAGGTGGAATGACCGGGATGACATCGAGAATCATCCACTCGGGATGATTGCCGCTCTTCAAAAAAGAAGTGGCAACTTTCAGGCGCTTGGAGTATTTCAGTTTCTTCTGCTGCGATGTTTCTTCCCTCATTCGCTTGCGCAGGTCTGTGGCCAGCTCTTCGATGTTGACCATCGAAAGCAGCTCTTGGATCGCTTCCGCGCCCATTTTAGCTACAAACTGTGCCGGATGATCGCGCACTAATTCTCGATACCGCTCATCGGTAAGCAACTCTCGCTCTTTAATGCCAGGCACGTCGCCGGGATCGATCACAATGTACGACTCAAAGTAGAGCACCTTCTCTAGCTCGCGCAGCGGAATATCCAGCAGGTGTCCGATACGACTGGGCAGCCCTTTGAAAAACCACACATGCGAACAGGGGCTGGCCAGATCGATGTGACCCAGCCGCTCACGTCGCACCTTCGCCTGAGTGACTTCGACCCCGCACTTGTCGCAGATCACTCCGCGATGCTTCATGCGTTTGTACTTGCCGCACAGACACTCCCAGTCAGCGACTGGACCGAAGATGCGCGCGCAAAAGAGCCCATCACGCTCAGGCTTGAAGGTCCGGTAATTAATGGTTTCCGGTTTCGTAACCTCACCGTGTGACCATTGCCGGATCTTTTCCGGTGAAGCCAGAGAGATACGAATCGCCTCAAAGTCAGGAGCTAATTGCTGCTTTTCTTGTTGGAATCTAAACACGTCATGATCTCCATTGCCAATTTCCAATTGCCGATTGCCAATTCCAAACGATCGCGGATTTCCCAATTGGAAATCAGCAATCGACAATCGGCAATGCTGTTATCCTTCTACGCTGGTGGTCAGCAGCGCCTCGCCAACACCTTCTTCGTCGCCCGCGCCATTGCCGCTGACTTTCTTGTTGATTAGCTCAACGTCAAGGCAAAGCGACTGCAGCTCACGCACCAGTACATTGAACGATTCCGGTAGACCCGGATCGAAGTCGGCTTCGCCCTTAACAATGGCCTCATAAATCTTCGACCGGCCCGCGACGTCGTCAGACTTTGCTGTTAGCAATTCTTGGAGGATGTGCGCCGCGCCATAGGCCTCGAGGGCCCAGACTTCCATCTCTCCAAATCGCTGACCGCCGAACTGGGCTTTGCCACCAAGCGGCTGTTGCGTGATCAAGCTGTACGGCCCAATCGAGCGCGCGTGAATCTTGTCGTCGACTAAGTGCGACAGTTTGAGCATGTAGATGTACCCCACCGTAACCTTCTGCTCGAACGGATCACCTGACAGACCGTCATACAGAATCGCCTTGCCGGATTCGCTGACAATCTCGGGGAGACCGAGCTCGGCAGCCCGGGCGCCGGCCAGTCGTAACTTGTCTTTAATCTCAGCCTCAGTTGCCCCGTCGAAGACCGGGGTTGCGAAGTGAAGACCCAGAACGCGAGCTGCCCACCCCAAGTGAGTCTCCAGAATCTGACCCACGTTCATGCGCGACGGAACACCTAATGGGTTGAGCACAATCTCAACTGGCGTCCCGTCAGGCAAGTAAGGCATGTCCTCTTCCGGCAGAATCCGGGCGATGACGCCCTTGTTACCGTGGCGTCCGGCCATCTTATCGCCCACGGAAAGCTTGCGCTTCATGGCGATAAAGACTTTGACCATCTTAATGACACCGGGAGCGAGCTCGTCGCCCTGACGCAGTTTTGCGATCTTCTCTTCGTAGATGTCTGAGAGAATCTTGATTTGACGCTCGGTGCGATCTTCGTATTCCTTGATCTCTGAGCCAACATCGATGCGGGATGAAGCCAACTGCACCTTGCGCAGCACCTTCGCCTCGATATTGACCAGCATTGCGCGCGTTATGGGCTCACCTTTCGGAATCACCACCTCCCGATTGAGTGTAAGATCGGTCGAAAGCTTGCGGCCTTCAAGTAACTCGTAGATACGCTGGTCACGCTGCTCACGCAGAATGCGAATTTCGTCTTCGAGGTCACGTCGCAAACGGTCTTCTTCCTCCTGCTCAATCGCCAGCGAACGCACGTCTTTTTCCTGGCCTTTGCGTGTGAAGACCTGCACATCAACCACGGTGCCATCAATACCCGGAGGGGAAACCAACGATGCGTCTTTTACGTCGCCGGCCTTCTCACCGAAAATCGCGCGCAGGAGTTTCTCTTCCGCAGTTAGTTGTGTTTCACCTTTCGGTGTTACTTTGCCCACGAGGATCGACCCTGGTTTGACCTGAGCGCCAATGCGAATAATCCCGCTCTCGTCGAGATCGCGCAGCATGTTCTCGCCGACATTAGGAATATCGCGCGTAATCTCTTCCGGCCCCAACTTCGTATCGCGCGCTTCAATTTCCAGTTCTTCAATGTGAATTGAGGTGTAGTAGTCCTCTTTCACAAGGCGCTCGGAAACAAGAATCGCGTCTTCGAAGTTGTAGCCGCGCCAGGGCATGAACGCGACTAGCACATTGCGGCCCAGCGCCAGCTCGCCGCGATCGGTGCAGGGCCCGTCCGCAATGACCTGGCCCTTGGAAACTCGCTCACCCACGTGCACGATAGGACGTTGATTAATACACGTGTTTTGATTCGAACGCTTGAACTTGATTAGCGTGTAGATATCCGCAGTCACTTCGCGCGAGATGGTGCCATCCACGTTGTGATCAGCTTTGACGATGCAGCGTTCGGAATCAACGTAGTCGACCACCCCGTCTCGTTTGGCCACGACCACCGCGCCGGAATCGCGGGCAGTCGTCTGCTCCATTCCGGTTCCGATATAAGGAGCTTCGGCGCGCAGCAAGGGCACCGACTGGCGCTGCATGTTGGAACCCATCAGCGCGCGGTTCGCGTCATCGTTCTCCAAAAAGGGAATCAGCGAGGCCGCGACGGAAACGAGTTGTTTCGGTGAAACGTCAACGTATTCAATATCTTTACGCAGGGCGAGAATGAATTCTCCTGCTTTGCGCGAAGCATTGCGCTCGTTAATGATGTAGCCATTTTCGTCGAGCTGAATGTTCGCCTGCCCGACGACGTGTTTGTCTTCTTCCCAGGCCGTCAAATAAAAAGGCCACGGTTCGGACTCCGCCTTCTTGGCGGAGGGGCCGACCTTCTTATTGGCCTTATCTACTTCTTCCTGGGGAATGTGCTCACCCGGTTTGAGCTTTGTGTCGCCCCCGTTGATGACGCGCACGTATTCCAGCACGCGCCCATCACTTACCTTACGATAAGGAGCTTCGATAAAACCAAACTCATTGATTCGTGCAAAGCAGGAGAGACTCGATATGAGTCCGATGTTCGGACCTTCCGGCGTCTCGATAGGGCAAATGCGTCCGTAGTGGGTCGGGTGAACGTCGCGAACTTCAAACCCCGCGCGCTCGCGAGAAAGTCCACCCGGTCCCAGGGCGGAAAGGCGGCGCTTGTGGGTGATCTCCGAAAGCGGATTGGTCTGATCCATGAACTGCGAGAGCTGGCTCGATCCAAAAAACTCACGCACAGCTGCAGTCACCGGCTTGGCGTTGATAAGATCGCGAGGCATTGTCGTCTGCATCTCTTGATGGATGGACATCTTCTCCTTGATGGCTCGCTCCATGCGCTCGAGACCAATGCGGAACTGGTTCTCCAGCAACTCGCCCACCGCCCGGACCCGGCGATTGCCCAGGTGATCAATATCATCGGACTGATACTCTGATGGGTTCTTGCGCATCTTCAAAACGTAGGCGACCACTTCGTAGAAGTCATGGGCCGTGAGCAACGGATCGTTGATACGATCGCGCTCCGGCTTACCCATCTTTATGTTGAACTTCAATCTCCCCACGCGAGAGAAATCAAACTTGCGGGGATCGAAGAACATGGCTTCGAGCAGGCGGTAGGCCGTCTGGACCGTCGGGGGATCTCCGGGACGCATCTTGCGGTAGATCTCTAACAGCGCGTCGACTGGCTTGGTAATGATGTCTTTCTTCAAGGTCAGCGAAAGAATTGAACCAATATCGTCCCGCTCGGGAAAGAAAACCGAGAAACTGTCGATACCCGCTTCAGTAACCTCCAGCAGTTTCGCGGGCGGGATCTCGTTGTTGGCTTCGAGGAGAACTTCTCCGCTCTCCTTGTTAACAATGTCGGAAAGAGCGTAGGCGCCCTCAAACTGCGAAGGCTCAATTTCCACCTCACCGATATTTGCCTTGCGCAGAGCCTCAAGAGCGCTGGCAGTAATCTTTTTGCCGCTGCGAACGATCGGCTCCCCCCGTCCCTTGATATCGAAGTCCACTTTCATCCCCACGAGGTTGCTGGGGACCTGTTCGGGCACCTGTATCATCAAGCGGCCGTCTTCAATGCGAACTTCATCAGTGACGTAAAGAGCGCGCAGCATATCTTCATCGGTGAAAGCAGCGTTCTTCACTCCTTCTTCCAACACCGAGTCGTTGCGCATCGACTTGATATCAGCCTCACGGTTAAACCAAAGGCCTAGCGCGCGAAGGAAGATGGAAGCGAGAAACTTGCGCTTGCCTACACGCACGTAAAGCAGGTTTTTCTGATCGTACTCAAATTCCACCCACGAACCCCGGTAGGGAATGATCTTGGCAACGTAAAGCGCGCCGCGTTTAAAGAAAACGCCCGGGCTTCGATGTAGTTGGGAGACAATGACACGTTCGGTCCCATTGATGATGAAAGTTCCGTTGTCAGTCATTAAAGGGATTTCGCCGAAGAAGACTTCCTCTTCCTTGATGTCCCGAATCGACATCGCTTCGGTTTCCGGATCCTTGTCATAAACCGTGAGCCGGATTTTCACTTTGAGCGGTACGCTGTAGCTCATACCCCGCTCCTGGCACTCTTGTTGATCGTGCTTGTGTTTGAGGCCTACAGGCTCGCCGCAGTTTTCGCAGAGGTGCGGACGTACGAAATTGAAAGTGCCACATTTGTGGCAGAGCGTCTCTCCCGCAGCCAGTGGATTCACCTTGATGGTAGAACTGCAGTTCTTGCAGTTCGCGCGGAGGTAGTTAAGACCCTCAAGCCGGCCACACTTACACTGCCAGTTCCCGATCTGATACTCGACAAAATCAAGCGTAGCCGTGCCGCGGAAATCAGAGATGGGAAATACCGACTGAAAAACGGCCTGCAGACCGGTGTTCTCACGCTCCTCCGGCAAGAAATCCATCTGCAGAAAGCGGTTATACGACTCCCGCTGAATCTCAATCAGATTCGGAATCTGTACTGCCGTTTTGATTTTGGAAAAGTCTAAACGTTCGGGCGCCTGACTTGTGCGCCGTCCCAACCCGGTGTTGACTGTTTGAAGCAGATTTACAGACATGAGAGATTCCTTAGATGAATGATTTCAGGTTGGATCCGTGATGGAGACTGGCTCGAACTCAATCCCAAAACTGAAATCTAAAATCAAAAATAACCTGGAGACGATAAAGCGCGGCCAGGGCGCACGACACCCCGACCGCTTAATCACTAAAAAAGCGGCTGTTTCTTCGTCAATTTTTTTGGGAGTAACGCCAGCGCCCTCAATACTCCCTAACTTACGCACTAACACTGTGGGTGTCAAGCCAACGACAGGGGAACAGGATTCGATTGCAGGTGCAGTCGTCGCTCGCTACTGCGCCTGCCAATCAGATTGAACCCCTATTTAACTTCTACCGTTGCGCCTGCGTCGGCCAACTTCTGCCGGACGGTCTCGGCTTCTTCTTTTGAAACGCCTTCCTTCACAGCTTTTGGCGCAGCCTCGACGAGATCCTTTGCTTCCTTGAGACCTAGCGCGGTCACTTCCCGAACCACCTTGATGACGTTGATTTTATTGCCGCCAATGGCTTGCAAAATCACATCAAACTCGGTCTTCTCTTCGGCCGCGGCGGCTGCTTCCGCTCCAACCGAAGCACCACCAGCCGCTGGAGCGGCTACAGCCGCCGCAGCGGCCGAGACGCCAAATGTCTCTTCTAACTCCTTCACGAGCTCGGAAGCTTCCAGAAGCGTCATACTTTTCAGATACTCAATTACGTCTTCACGTGTTGCTGCCATGATTGCTTTCTATCCTCCTCAAAGGGGTCCTTGTTTGCTGTTTCTTGTTTTTTTCGCAGCAGGAGAACCCACGGGACGTTTTCCAAGGATGTTGCATCCACCTTCGGAAAGACGTCCGAGCCGCAATGACGATCTGACTCTCGCCAAGCTCGTTGTCCGCGTCCGGCCCTGTGCTTATCTTCAAATTTCAACTCTCCAATTTCAGATCTGAGCCTCAAATCTCCGAAAGAGATCTCAAAACTACTAGGCGGCTTCCCCGCCCTTCTGTTCACCAATCAGCTTGACTACGATCGCCAGATTACGCGGCACAGCAGACAGCACAGTGACAAGTCGCTGGGCCTGGCAGTTCAGCAAGAACAAAACCTTGGAAATCAACTCTTCCTTTGACGGCAAGCTGGCTATGGCTTCGACATCTTTGAGCGCCACCACCCTGCCTTCAACCACACCCGCCTTGAACTTGAAGATCTCGGGATTAGCCTTGGTAAATTTGGCGATCGCCTTCGACAGATTCACGGGATCCTCGGTGCTCAAAGCCACCGCGGTGACTCCCTTGAACTGATCGGTAGCTTGCTCAAGCGGCGTCCCCTCGGCCGCCTTGCGAGCCAGGGTGTTCTTCACTACTCCGTAAAAGACGCCTACCTCGCGCAGTTGAGTGCGCAGCTCCTGATCCTTGGCTACCGTCATCCCCTGAAACCCAACCAGCATCGCCGCTTTGGCTTTCTTAAACTGCTCAGTGAGGGCTTCCAGGTCCTTCTGTTTCCGTGCTTTAGTTTTCATAACTCCTCACTCTTATTTGACGTAGGCCGCTTCGTCGAGCAAAACACCCGGGCTCATGGTAGCGGCGATGTTGACCTTCTTGACGTACTTGCCTTTGGCCGTCGAGGGTTTCGCCTTAACTACAGCTTCCAGCAGCGCCCTGGCGTTGTCGTGTATCTTGTCGGCACCAAAGGAAACCTTGCCGACTCCGACGTGAATTACCCCCGTCTTATCAACGCGGTATTCGACTTTTCCCGCCTTGGTTTCTTTGACGGCCGTTTTGACATCGAAAGTAACGGTGCCGGTTTTCGGGTTAGGCATTAAACCTCGTGGGCCTAGAACTTTTCCCAGGCCGCCTACTAGACGCATCATGTCAGGAGTGGCGACGACGGCGTCGAAGTCCAGCCAGCCTGCCTTGATTTTGGTGACCATGTCTTCGCCCCCGACGAAGTCCGCACCGGCTTCTTCGGCCTCTTTGATCTTTTCACCCTGGGCAATGACGAGAACTTTCTTCGATTTGCCTAGTCCATGGGGAAGGACGAGCGTCCCACGCACGAGCTGGTCGGCTTTGCGAGGATCGACCCCCAGCCACACTGTTAACTCAACTGTCTCATCAAATTTAGCGGAGGCAATCTCCTTCAGCTTTACGATTGCCTCTTCCAGATTGTATTTGCGACCGGTCTCGATCTGGGCCACTGCCGCATTGTATTTTTTCCCGTGCTTTTTCATTTTCTATCTCCGAGCTTCCAACCAGGAATTTCGAGTTTCGGATTGCGGACTTCGAGCTGAAATCGAGTCGCCACTTAGCTCCTAACTGCACCTCCCTGATTTCTTTCACGCCGACCTGGGGTTAAGAGCGAATCCGAACCACAACTCGAATTCGAAAATTTTATTCCACTGTCAGCCCCATTTGCCGAGCCGTTCCCTCAATGGTCCTAATCGCTGATTCCAGGCTGGTGGTATTTAGATCCGGCATCTTGGTTCTTGCAATCTCTTCAATCTTAGCCTTGGAGATTGTGCCTACTTTGTCCCGTTTCGGATTTCCAGATCCCTTCGGCAGGCCGGCCGCCTTTTTCAGAAGGTCCGCAGCCGGAGGCGTCTTTGTCTCAAATGTGAACGAACGATCGGCATAGATTGTTATAACCACCGGGATCTTAAGATCGGGATCCAACTGCGCGGTCTTGGCATTGAAGGTCTTGCAGAACTCCATGATGTTAACGCCGTGCTGACCGAGGGCCGGTCCAATAGGCGGTGCCGGATTCGCCTTTCCGGCCGGCACCTGCAACTTAATATATCCCGTGATTTTTTTTGCCATCTTCTTATTTCCAATTGGCAATTACCGATTGCCGATTTACAGTTCTGTTCTGTTCCTAGTTCGATTGAGTGCAGCGATGAAAATTGGCAATCGGCAATTGCCAGTTGGAAATCTCCTACTCCTCTTCCGCAAACGTCACTTTCTCTACGTCGAGAAAATTCAACTCCACTGGCGTTGATCGCCCAAAAATCGTTACCGTAACCTTTAACGTCGATTTGTCTTCGTTCACCTCTTCTACCTTGCCGGTAAAACTCTGAAAAGGACCTGACTTGATTCTCACTGTTTCACCTGCGGCATAGGAAAACTTCGGCTTCGGCTTCTCCGCTGCTTCAGTGACGTTGTGAACAATCTGATCGACTTCCTGAGGTGTCAATGGTGTGGGATTGTGCCCGCCCACAAAACCGGTGACTTTGGGCGTCGACTTAATCATGTGGAAGACGTTATCAGGGATGTGCCCACGTTCGTCGCATTCAATCTGAACCAGCACGTAACCAGGGTAAAACATGCGCGTTGATTCTATTCGCTTGTTACCGCGCATCTCAACCACCGTTTCCGTGGGCACTAGAACCTCGGCAATCTCGTTCTGCAGATCAGTGTCACGGATACGAGCCTTCAGGCTATCTCGGACCTTTTTCTCATGTCCCGAATACGTGTGAAGTATGAACCACTGCTGCATCATAAATCCCTGGTCTCAAGCCCCCGTCATCCAGTTTAGTAATTGATTAAGCTGGGTCAGTAAGAAAGTCCAAACGCGATCCACCACAAATAAATAGACAGCAAAAAAGATTACGGCGATCAGCGTGATGATGGTGGTGTTTTTCACCTCGTTGGCAGAGGGCCACGACACTCGCTTCATCTCGGCTCTCACGTCACGCCAAAACTGCGCCAACCTGCCGATGGCGCTCGTTCTTGGTCCACTAAGACCACGCTCTCGGCGCGCCCCGCGGCCCTCTTGGCCTTCGCCGAAGCGAGCAGTGCGCGGTGCTGGAAGTGGCGCTTGCGGGTTTTCTATATCAGCCATGTTGTCGCCGACTTTCCTCGACCCTCAGCATTCCATTTGCAAATGCTGGCAGGGGTACCAGGATTCGAACCCGGACTTTCGGTTTTGGAGACCGACGTGCTAACCGTTGACACTATACCCCTCCAGACATTGCCGATTGCCAATTTGCGATTGGTGATTGCCCGCTGCCGAAATTACAAATCGGCAATTGACAATCGGCAATGTTTACTTGGTCTCCTTGTGACCTGTGTGCTTGCGGCAACGTCGACAAAATTTGGAAAACTCCAACCGATCGGGCGTGGTCTTCTTATTCTTGGTCGTTACGTAGTTGCGGCCCTTGCATTCACTACACTGGAGCACAATGTTATCGCGCGGCATATTCCATCCTGTTTCCGATTGCTAATTTCCGATTGCCGACTTAGTTATTGTCCCTGAAATGCCTTCCGGCAATCGGGAATAGCATCGCAAATCGGCAATATCCTTACTCCACGACTTCGCTGACTGTCCCGGCGCCGACCGTGCGGCCACCTTCGCGAATCGCGAATCGCAGCCCCTTCTCCATCGCGATGGGCGCGATCAACTCGATCTCCATCGCCACGTTGTCGCCTGGCA
>JACCSP010000030.1 GCA_013812905.1 Pyrinomonadaceae bacterium | reverse complement strand
TCTGTTGGCTGATGCTGCAGCCGTTTGTCGCTGTGCTGGCCTGGGCCACAGTCCTTGTGATCGTCTTCTATCCCGTACACCAGCGACTGCTCAAACGCCTCAAAAAGCCCGGTCTCAGCGCATTGCTGTCGTGCATCCTTGTCATACTCACCATTCTGGTGCCGGTGGTGTTTGTGACTATAGCCGTGCTCAACGAACTCTCAGGAGCAATGCAAAATCTGCAAGCGACTATCGCGTATCTGCTTGATCCTAATTCTCCTTATACCGGGCGGGTGCTGAGTTGGGTTAGTCACTACATCGACATTGAGCAAGTCCGTTCAGGACAGTATCTGATAGAGCGGCTGCAGGGTGTGAGCGGCCAGCTCGCAGGTCAGACTCTGGGAGTAATTGGTGGGGTAATCGGCGCGATGGTGCAGATGTTTTTCGTTGTCTTCACGATGTATTACCTGTTCCGCGACGGCGACAAGATCTTCGCGGCCTTGAGAGACGCTTTGCCTCTGGAGAGCAAACAGGCGACGGCGATTATGGCAAGAACGCGTGATGTAATTGGAGCCAGCGTGTATGGAGTACTCGCCATCGCCATCGTTCAGGGAGTTTTAGGAGGACTTGCGTTCTGGACCCTTGGTGTCCCTTCGGCAATCGTTTGGGGAGTGGTTATGATCTTTCTGTCGATGATTCCGATGCTCGGAGCATTTCTGGTTTGGGTGCCCGCAGCCGCTTACCTCGCCCTGACCGGACACCCG
This sequence comes from Pyrinomonadaceae bacterium, assembly GCA_013812905.1. GTDB lineage: Bacteria > Acidobacteriota > Blastocatellia > Pyrinomonadales > Pyrinomonadaceae > PSRF01. The sequence goes on along the minus strand of JACCSP010000030.1, from coordinate 9,553 downwards.
GTTAAAGCGCTATTAATGGTGCTTTGGGGCACACTCGTGATTGGCATGGCTGATAATTTCCTGCGACCGAAACTGGTGGGCGAGCGAACGAAGCTGCACGAACTACTAATATTCTTTGCCGTGCTGGGAGGTCTCCAGGTCTTTGGCGTGCTGGGAATCGTGCTCGGCCCAGTAGTCCTGGCGATCACCTTGGCACTGGTAGACGTATTCAGGGCAGCCGAGCGTAATTCTGAAATTTAGTTTCCGTGTCCATTGCCTGGTAAGCATCAATGTTATTTGAAGAACAAGGCTATTTCCTTTTGCAGGGTCTGGTGAGCAGTCAGAATGCGCAATCCTCTCTGGTGGTGTTCAAGGAAATGGCTGCAACGTTTTACCGCAAGAAATCATAAATACAATTCTGCGTAAAACTAAATAGCACTAACAAGCTTTTCGTGTGGGTTCGCGTGGTTTCGTGGATCGCTAATTGTTTCGGCCCCAGTTTTTCCTGGACCGTGGTTATGGTTAAGAGCGCTTAAAGGCAGGGCACCCTTAAATGAGTTTAGTTCCCAGTTTGAGTTTTGCTCTGATTGCGCGAGCGCTTGAAGGGTGACGACTGTAGCCAGGCGGGCATGGCATCGGCGTTCGCAACGCGCAATCCAATAATCAGTCCAATCTTGGCGAGTGTTTGGGGACCGGTCCAGTTCCAATCGGGCTTCACCGTATCGGTGGTCGAGTGGTAGTCAGTCGTCATCCATTTCTTCATTCGCGAAACCCAGATCGATGGGTCCCCATCTGGACCGCCCATCAGCATCAAAGCAGGCACACCGCGTTTCACAAACGCATAGTGGTCCGAGCGAACAAACGCGTTCTCTTCCGGGAGCGGGTCGGGTGTTACGATGTTTCCCGTCGCCACTGAGACTTCCTCGAAAACGGCGCCCAGGTCGGAATGCTCTGCTCCAAACCCGACGATACGTTTCACCGGACCATATACTTCCGTGCCGATGCCGTCGAAATTTATATTCGCGGCCACCTTCTCGATTGGCCAGGTGGGATGTTGCACCCAGTGTTCGGCGCCCAGCAGGCCATACTCTTCACCCGTCACCGCGAGAAAAATTATCGAGCGACGGGGACGGGAAGATGGCTTGGGAAAGGCTGTGGCGAAGGCCTCGGCAATGGCGGTAATTGTCGCAGTGCCAAGCGCGTTGTCAGCTGCTCCAGGATAGATTCGACCACCATCGATTCCGTAGGCGTCATAATGGGCGGAATAGACGACCGCCTCTTCTTTCAGTTTGGCGTCGGAGCCCTCCAAGACTCCTACCACGTTATCGCTGGTCGCCTCAGCGAATTTTAGGCGCAAAGCCAGAGTAGCAGTCTTACCTACATCTCGAGAAACCATCTCGCCACTCTTAGCCTTCTCTTGCATTTGAGCGTAAGTCATTCCAGACCCGGCAAAGATCTTTTCCATCGCGGCGTCGCTTAAGAGCAACACCGGTGGAATCTTGAAAGCCGGTTCCGGCACTGGCGCGAGAGTGACTCGACGGCGCGAGAGATAGTTAGCGAGCGTTGAGAACGGCTGGGCCGGCGTGCCCACATTTGCAACGATGATAGCCACGGCCCCGCGGCTGAAAATGTTCATGGCCCGAGTCTGGGGGTTGGTGGCACGCCGCCAGGCGGATGCTTCTACACCTGCAGGCTGGCCATTGAGAATAATTACCACTTTGTCTTTCAGCTCAAGACCAGCCAGGTCATCACGTTTCAACTCAGAGGAAACAACGCCATAACCAACGAATACAACGCCGCCCGTGTGATTCACTTGCTCCGACGTATAGGGCGGCACGAGAATGTAGTCTTCCCCTTGCTTGAGGGCCAGCTCTCCTACTGTCACCGATGATTCCGGCAGCACTTGGGCTGACCTAAACTTGATCGGTTGCAGGTAGGTTCCATTCTCGCCGCGCGGCTTGAGACCTAATTTAGCGAAGCGGTCGGCCAGATATCGCGCGGCTTTATCCGCCCCGGGTTGTGCCGTTCCGCGACCTTCAAATTCGTTCGAGCTGAGAACAGTGGTTACGTCGCGGACTGTTTCGAGTTTGACGCGACCAGCAGCCTTTCGTTCTGCAGCCGTCAGGATCGCGGCGGCTTTGGGGGCTGTCGCGGTCGCGCCTGATTGCCAGGCCAGAGCCGGCGACGAAAGTAGTGCAGTAACAAGTACCGCGCACAAAAATCCGCGACTTTGGACGTTATTCCGAGAAAGCGAGTGCATTAAGTGGGTCTCCTAAATCTACTAAGCTCGATCCGGGGAAGTGTATACGCAGTGGGCTGGGGGAATGTTCTGTCAACGAAGAGAAACACTGGGCAGTGGAGAACGAGCACGTCAACTCGGGGAATAAGCAGTCAGCAGGAGCACTGGATAGTAGTTATGCCTTGCCATCACCTCGCCTTTAAAGCAATATCGCGGCTGGACCCAAGCCAATTCAATTTCGAATTCGTTCGTGAGAGGGTGTGAAAAAATGAAATCCAACTGCCTTTCATTGCTCCGCGCTGTTTCGGTTCTCTCGCTTTTCGTTTGCATCAGTCCCTCGGGATTTGCGCGGCATGCCTACGTGCCAACTCAGCAACAAGCCAAACCCAGGGCTTCGGAGGCTGAAGCGAAAGCAGCCGTGGCCATTAATTCTGCGCCGGACGCCGCGGCTAAACTTGCTGCCGCTGGAGAGTTTCTTAAGAAATACCCGAAGAGCACTTATCGCCAAGAACTTGCTGCTTATATTGCCGGCGAGATCGGCCGGGTGGCCGACGCCAGCCAAAAGCTGAAGCTGGCAGATGATTTTCGGAACGTGTTTAAGGAAAACGAAGAGTTAGAATCTATCCAGCTTGTAATGCTCGACGGCTTCCTGGATCTAAAACGAATCGATGATGCTTTCAGTCATGCTGCTTCGCTATTGGCGAAGCACCCTGACAATGTAGCCGTCATGTCGCACCTCGCAATCGCCGGCACGGAAGAGGCAAAGCGCCAAAATGCAAAGCACGTACCGGTTAGCCTTCAGTATGGTCTCAAGTCCATTGAGCTTATCGAAGCAAATAAGAAGCCTGCCAACCTGGATGATGCGTCGTGGGAGCGTCAGAAGACGATGCTGCCTCACCTATATCTGAATATGGGCATTCTTTCCCTCGTCAGCGGTAATCCTGCGGAAGCGAAGACTCGGTTTGAAAAAGCGATGGTTCTCAGTCCGGCCGAGCCCACCAGTTATGCTTTCCTGGGTAATATAGTAGACAGCGAGTATCAGCAACTCGCGCAGTCTTACAAGACGATGCCCGAGGGTAAAGAAAAAGAAGAGACGCTAAAGAAGGCGACTGAAAAGATGGACCAGGCCATTGACCTCTACGCAAGGGCTCTGGGTGTGAGTGCTGGGAAGCCAGCGCATAAGGCACTTCAGGATCAGATTCTGCAAAACATTACGCCTTACTACAAATATCGTCATAACGGGTCGATTGATGGACTTCAACAGCTTATCGACAAGTACAAAGCGCCTGCTGCTCCGTGAACTCAGTGCTGTAACCAATAGCCTGTTCCAACTGCTGCGATCTCCCCACTACCCGTAGATCCGCAAACACTTCTGCCCAATTCACCACTGTAAGTATTCTGTGACGATGGTGGGTGGGAAGGTACTAAAGTTGAGTTCGCGGCTTCTTTCCCATGCGCCATGAGCTTTCGATAGGAACCAAACCCCCTTAGGGAAAACGACCGAACACTTTATTACCTGATCGAAACGAGTTGCTGACCAAACCCTGATCGCTGTGATCCAGAACCAGATCTAGTTCTGCTTCGACGTCGCCTGTGGCCGGTTCGAGCTTTGTGAATTCGAAAAGCTTTCGATCAAGCAGATGCGAGGGCACGGCATTGCCCAGCGCCGTCAACATCGAGCTGCGAATGTTCGGAATCTCCTCTTCGAGATCGGTGATGAGCCGGATGATACGGGCGCGTTTCAAATTTGATTGTGAGCCGCAGAGATTGCAAGGAATGATCGGAAACTGTCTCGACCTGGCAAATTCTATGATGTCTGATTCGCGACAATAGGCGAGCGGTCGGATAACGGTGTTGCGTCCATCTTGCGAACAGAGAACGGGCGGCATGGTTTTAAGGGTGCCGCCGTAGAACACATTCAGTAGAAAGGTGGCAATGATATCGTCGGCATGATGGCCAAGGGCGATCTTGTTACACTGCTCTTCGACGGCAATGTTGTAGAGAATCCCGCGGCGCAGGCGAGAGCAGACCGAGCAATAGGTCTTTCCTTTCGGTACCAGGCGTTTAACGATTGAATAGGTGTCGCTTTCGACAATGCGAAATGGAATAGCCCGGCTGGTCAAATATTCGGGCAGGATATTAGCGGGAAAGCCCGGTTGCTTCTGATCCAAATTTACCACCAGCAGATGGAAACTTACTGGAGCACGTGATTGCAAATCGAGGAGTAACTCGAGCAGCGTGTAACTATCCTTGCCGCCCGAGAGGCAAACCATTATCCGGTCGCCGTTCTGGATCATTCCAAAGTGCTCGATCGCTTCACCGACACGGCGAAGCAGTTTAGTTTTGATCCGGTCTTCCACCGGCATTCTCAAATGTCCTCCGTATTTGTTGACTTGAGAATGCCACGTCCGCTTGGCTGTTGACAACAGGGCGTCAATCCTCGAAATGCAATTTTGAAAGACGCGAGTTGCCCGGGCGTGCTCCAGAGCCAGGCCCGATCCGAGGGAGTCAATACGCCCTTTCTTCCTGTGTGTTTTTAAGGACGTTGGAACTGGAGACCGGGCGGCCGGCCCTGGTGAATAAATAGGACTTTTGCGCAAGAAGTTTCATGGGAGCCTGTTTCGAAAGTGCGCCACCTGAAATGAATGAAGGGATCTGAGCGGGTTGAGGATGGCAAACTAAGACCGAGCATCCGTCGTTACATTTTCGTTACAAACTGGACACTGGGAGTGCAGTTTGTTTATGATGTATTCCCCGCTTCTGGGCGGTGACCATTCAGGCTAGTAAGCCAAGCTAGCAAACCATCCACTACTGCAAGGTAAGCGCGTCGTTTTGTTGCTTCTATCGCCCCTCGTGACTGAACTCACCGCGCCGCCAAATTTACGGAGGTTACAATGCTTAGGATAGGAAAGAACCCAAAAGATCAACAAGACGACGAACATTCAAACGATAAGCAAGACGCGGCTTATAACACCCCCCGAAACAACTACCCTTCATATCAGGGAACTAATACCGAACCGAAGCCAGTCGCGGACCCTTCTCCCATTTCTGCGAAAGCCATGACTGAAAGCGAAACGCTTGCTCGTGATATTAAGGAAGGGACCCTCAGTGGCTTTGTGGGTAACGGCACATCGTTGACCGGCGAGGCCACGTTTAAAGCAATGCTGCGAGTTGATGGGCATCTTTCGGGACGGGTTAGCTCAGGTAGCGGGACCTTGATCGTTGGAGCGAATGGTAAAGTCGATGCCAATATTGAGGTTGCAGTGGCGGTTATTCACGGCACAATAAACGGAGACATCATAGCCACGCAGCGCCTTGAACTCGGCCGGGCAGCGAAAGTGAATGGCAACATTCAGACACCGTCCCTCGTCATCGAACAGGGTGGAGTTTTTGAAGGTACCTGCAAAATGCTTCAGATGAGCGCTGCGGCCGACAAGAGCAAGAATCAACCGCTCGATGCCTCGAGCATGAAGCCCATCACCGCGGATGGCTCAACGAAGACCACGGACGCTGGTAAGCCCGGGGACGTCGCGAAACAGTCGCCCGTTACTAACGTATCAAGCGCAACAAACTAAATAGTCGCCTCCAAGTGAAGATTTCGAGAGCGCCTCGCCGTGACTGGCGAGGCGCTTTTTGCATTCAGTCTCGAAGTGATTAAGTCAATAGCCGTAGGCGAACTTTGCGCGACGCCCACGGTAATCGGAGAAAAGAGTACCGACCCTGGCAGGTTCAAACAAAGGTCGAAAACTGTGACCCTTCTTCAGGTCAGATACTTTTCTCTCGCTAATCCGTGTCATCGCGCAACGCTCGCCCACGGCGATTAACTCAGATCCCTCCGGGGGATGGTTAAACCCCAAACTGAACCAGTTACCCATTTCCCGCGGAGCCCTTGACAGATAACCAGTACGTCCCTGATACATAAAGAGCGACTCCCCAACAACGCCCGGCACATGATCGAGAATCCCGTCGACTAAACCGGTTGGCCCAAAAGTTGGAATTAAATGACTCCATGTCAGACTTTAGTGCGCAAGTTGCCCTGAAGTGGAGGCTCCGCGCTGCAGCTTTCGTCTTATTGTGCCTTTTTGGCACTGTGACTACGAGAGAGGCTTACACTGAGAAACCTGCACCTGCGTCGAGAACCTCGGTTTCCTCAGTTCCCCCAGAGATACTGTTGCGAATTCTGCGCGCTGAGGATGAGCGCCGCTGGGATGCAGACCTGAGTGGTTTGTTATCGGATAGGAATGCCGCGGTGCGCGCTCGAGCAGCTTTGGCTGCAGGGCGTATCGGCGATGAACGCGCTGTACCAACTCTCGTTTCATTGTTACTGAAAGACCAGGACAACAGCGTCAGGTCAATGGCTGCGTTTGCGCTCGGAGAGATTGAATCTCCGGCGGTTGGCCATGCCCTGTTGGCCGAACTCCCTAAGAGCAATCACGGCACGTTAAAAGCGCGTGTAGTAGAGGCTCTGGGAAAAATAACGGCGGCCTTGCCCCAGACTGAAGAAGCGCTTTTGCACGCTTTGCGAAGGGCAATTCTCGGTGTGCTTGAATCTGAGACTAGCCATGTTACCGCTCCAGACACCGGATTGATCCGGATGGCGCTGACCGCCGCGCTTCGCGCTCGACCCGAAGGCGCCGGAAAGGTGATCGCCCAGTTTCTACTTTATCCAGATTCTCTGGTACGAGCAGACGCCGCGAATGCTCTCGCCCGTCTCCGCCTTAAAGATGGAAACGAGACGCTGAGAAAGCTTCTAGCCACTGATCCCGTTCCAATCGTCCGCGCCAATGCCGCGCGCGCCCTCGGGGCAACAGAAGACAAAGAGGCTTTTGATAGTTTACTTGACCGAGCATTAAAAGACACCGATCCGCGTGTGCGCGTCAGCGCTATTAGGAGCCTTGCGGCGCTGAAAGATCGACGTGCTGCCGAGGCGTTTCGTACCCGAATAGCAACACTGATGGTGCTAAATCCCTCTTCGCCGCAAGGTGAGAGGAATGAGATCCTTGAGGTTGCCGTGATGCTGGGCCGGGTGTTGCAAGGCACGGCCAACATAGAAGGGCTTGCATGGTTAGGTCGCATGCGCGAACACTTCAACAAATCGACGCCAGAAGTGGAGATTGCATTCGTCCGTATCTCCCCGCAAACCTATTTAGCGGAACTTGGCGTTGGAGCAGCTGCCAAAAGGAAAGCCCAAGAGACTTTGTTGTTGAATTGGAACGCAGGCTCAAGCCTCGCCCAGGGTCTCGCTGAGATCGCGGCCCTGCCAGATTCACCCAGCGACAAGGTCCAGGTTGTAGAACAGGCTAAAGAAATCCTGCGAGCAATGCTTGACTACAGAAAATCCGGCCTCACCATTAAGACTCTTGTGGCTGTCCATTCTGAGTACGCCCTCCCAGATGTGCTGCGCGCTTTGGCAGCCTTCAAGCCGAAGGATCTCAACAGTCTATTGATTGCTCATCTGGAAGAAACTGATGTCGTCGTCCGCGCAACTGTCGCCGAGCTGTTAGGTGAGCTTCCACCTGAGGTAGCAACCCCCTCGACCTTGATCAAATCGCTGCCGCTGGCCCTCGCAGACAAAGAGAATGATGCGGCCCTCGCTATTCTCGACTCCCTGGGAAAGCAGAAGAACGCCTTAGCGAACGCGGCGATCAAGACAGCACTAGACTCATCCGACCATCTCATCCGACGCCGTGCGGCAGCTTTGTTGAAAGCCAATGGCGTGGGTGACTTTTCGAAGCGAATCGGGACGGTGCAAACGCGAAACACGTTAGCCGATTACCGGCGCGCGATTTCCCGGATCGGTAAAAACGTTAAGGCAGTTGTTTCCACCTCGAGCGGCGAATTTACTATGGAGCTAATGCCTAACGATGCCCCACTCACTGTCGATAACTTCGTTCAACTCGCGAAGCGCGGTTTCTTTAACGGTATTAGAATCCATCGTGTCGTACCAAACTTTGTTATTCAGGACGGCGATCCTCGCGGCGACGGCAATGGTGGGCCTGGATATCAGATCCGTTGCGAAATAAACCAGCTGCCCTACGAAGGTGGCGCAGTTGGAATGGCACTGTCCGGCAAAGACACCGGTGGCTCGCAGTGGTTTGTGACCCATGCACCTCAGCCGCATCTCGAAGGCGGGTATACAGTTTTTGGCAAGGTAGTGAGCGGCATGAACGTTGTGAACAGGATTGCCCGCGGAGAAACCATTAACACAGTTGTCATTAGCATTAACGGCATCACTGAGCGGCCGTGACGGTAAAGAATACCCGGGGGGAATATGCTATGGTTGGTCTCATAAGACTTCGCAAGCCAGTGGTGCTACTGGCGATCATTTCGGTATTCGCGGCCGAAGTAGTCAGCCAAGGTGCCGCGCGTGGCCAGCATCCCACGACGGCTCAACCCGCCGAAATAAAATCACTCCTGCGTTCTCATTACCAGATTCAATTAAAACTGGATTTCGACGCTCGCTCCTATACAGGCCGAGAGCGAGTGAGATGGGTAAATCGCGGTGGCCGCTCAACTGCAGCGCTCTACTTTCATCTCTATTCCAACGTGCGCGTCAGCCAGCCCACAGGTGCATCAGGTTCCACCGCCGCGGCACTTACCGTGGCAGAGGCTGATGAACCGCGAATCGAGGTTACTGAGGTGAGCTCGGCCGCTGACAACGAGCAGTTAACTTTCGTCTTGGACGATCATGGCACAACTCTACGCGTCAACTTGGGTGAAGCCGTAGCGCCCGGAGGATCAGCGGAAGTCCTTGTCACCTTTAAAGGCAGCGTTCCAGAAATCGACCCGGAAGAGACAAGTATAACAACGCATGTTATCAAGCAAGTGAGTGCGGCTCTGCGCGGCGAACGAGAGATCCGTCGAGCCCGAGACATCAATTTTCGCTGTCGTGGCCTGATGCTGCTCGGCACGTTCTATCCAGTGCTGGCCGTGCACGATGGCGATGAATGGCAACGCAAGATTGAGCCAAGTGTGGGGGACATCATCTTCAACGAAGTGGCGGATTACGAAGTTAGCGTGGAGGTGGCCTCCGGTGTGATGGTATTTACTTCGGCGAATGGGCTGGAGACGAAGTCAGAAGGCGAAACAGTTAAAACTTACACCGGCGCTTCCCTGCGGGACTTTGCGATTGTCGCGGGCCACGGCCTGCGCAGCGAAGAAGCCGTGGTGGGAAACACAACCCTGCGATCAATTTTTCTTCCCCAGCATGAACGAGCAGGCAAAAGCGTACTGCTCGCAGGAACAAACGCGCTCAGAATCTTCACTGCGCGTTTTGGACCCCCGCCCTTCAAGACGATCAATATTGCCGAAGCCCCCCTCGTCGCGGGCCTTGGA
>JACCSP010000051.1 GCA_013812905.1 Pyrinomonadaceae bacterium | reverse complement strand
TCCTTATGAACGAATACATGAGCGAGGCCGGATTGTTTGGCTTTGGCGTGCCGTCTTACTACGCGCGGTTGATTGTGCTGGCGGGCATCAATATCATTCTCGCCGTTTCGCTAAACCTCATCACTGGTTTCACCGGACAGTTTTCAATCGGCCATGCAGGTTTTATGGCCGTTGGCGCTTACAGTTCGGCTTATCTCACGGTCTACTACGCCGGAGCGTGGGAACGCTCTGTGGCTGGAATGCTCGGCGCTGCCCTCGCGCACGTGCTCATCTTTCTCATAGCAATCCTTGTAGGCTCGGTTGTGGCGGCTCTGGCGGGGTTGATGGTCGGCATTCCCTCTTTGCGATTGCGCGGTGATTACCTGGCCATAGTTACTTTAGGCTTTGCTGAAATCATCCGCATCATCATCCTGAACATTGATCAGGTGGGGGGCGCTACCGGCTTCACAGTCCCGGCTTACACAAACTTTTTATGGGTCGGCGCGTTTGCGGTGATCACTATCGTCATCGTTTATAACATCGTGCATTCAGACATTGGCCGCGCACTTGTTTCTATACGCGAAGATGAACTCGCCGCCGAAGCCATGGGCATCAACACCACGCGTTACAAAGTGCTGGCCTTCGTAATCAGCTCCGCGCTTGCTGGCATGGCCGGAGTTTTGTTTGGACATTACACGTCCTTTTTGAGTACGAATGATTTCCAGTTCATACGTTCATTTGAAATCATCATCATGATCGTGTTGGGGGGTATGGGATCGCTGACGGGAGCAGTCTTAGGTGCGATCATAATCACGTTCTTACCCGAATTGTTGCGAACGCTTGGTCCGCGTTTGGAATCTCTTTTGAGTTCCGCAATAGGGGCGAACAATATACCGACGTCAGTACACAACTTTCTCAGTCAACTGGCGAACTATAGGCTTGTCATTTTCGCTGCGCTATTAATTGCGATCATGCTAACGCGACCGCAAGGTCTCCTGGGAACGCGCGAGTTTGGTCTTTCATGGCTCAAGCGTGCGCAGCGCCGCCCGGTTGGAGACTCGGCCTTAGGAGAATCAAAAGGTGTTTCTATCGCTGAGCAAGACGACCCGTCCGCAATTGATCGCCCGAAGAAGGCTGAGAATAAATGAGCAGCACTCCAGAAAAAGACGCAATTAAGGCTACCAAGGAAGAGTCTGTCATTACAGAGACAGCTCGCATTTTTCGCCGGCACGGTCAAAAGGCGCCCAATGGCGAGGATCCGCTCCGGACGATGAAGTGCACTATCCAGTTTGGAGGACTCGTCGCGGTCAACGAATTAGATATGGACGTTCGGAAAGGTGAGATTTATGGGCTTATTGGCCCAAACGGAGCCGGCAAGACCACAATTTTTAATCTTCTGACCGGCGTTTACAAACCAACTTCAGGAGAGATTTATTTTCAAGGGCAGCGGATCGACGGTCTGAGATCCTACGAGATTTCGCGGCGTGGTATATCTCGCACCTTCCAGAATATTCGATTGTTTCCCAGTATGTCCGTTTTGGAAAATGTAATGACCGCCTGCCATCGGCACGCAAGACAAACCCTGGTCGACGCAGTGCTGCGCCTGCCGCGCTTCGAACGCGATGAGCGGGAGCATCGCGAGTTTGCGATCGAGTTGCTCGAGATTTTTGATCTGGCGCGGGTGAAAGATGAAGGCGGAACGAGTTTGCCCTACGGAAGGCAGCGACGTTTGGAGATCGTGCGGGCACTTGCCACCCGTCCCAAGCTCTTGCTGCTGGATGAGCCCGCGGCGGGTATGAACCCTTCCGAACAGGAAGATTTGATGAAGCTCATTCAGCAGATTCGCGATCGCTTTGGTCTGACGATTCTGCTGGTCGAACACAACATGAAGGTCGTGATGGGTGTGTGCGAGCGAATCCAGGTGGTGGACTACGGAAAATCAATTGCGCTCGGACTTCCCGAAGAGATAAAAAACGACCCGAAGGTGATCGAGGCGTATTTAGGAGACTGAAGGTATCGGATGTCAGGTGTCGGGTGCCGGAAAAACACGCGACACCCGACACCTGGCACCCGGCACCCGACACCCGCATTTATGCTTACTCTAGAAAACGTTTCCGTAAACTACGGGGCCATCGAAGCTCTCACCGGCATATCCATGCACGTTGAGCAAGGTGAAGTTGTAACACTGATAGGGGCGAATGGCGCGGGCAAGACTACCACCCTGAGAACGATCACCGGCCTGCTCGAGCCGCGGCAAGGCCGGATTATTTACGAAGGCGCCGACATCGGCGGAAAACAAACACACCAGCTTGTAGCTCGGGGCATTTCTATGTCTCCAGAAGGGCGTGGCGTTTTTGCGAACCTCTCAGTGCGAGAGAACCTTCAGATGGGAGCATATCTGATCAAAGACAGACGGAAGATCACCGCCGACATGGATCGCGCTTTTAAAATGTTTCCGCGACTCAAAGAGCGCGAGTCGCAGAAGGCCGGAACGCTCTCGGGCGGTGAGCAGCAAATGCTTGCGATGGGCCGCGCTCTCATGTCAAACCCTCGGCTACTGCTCCTGGATGAGCCGTCGCTGGGACTGGCTCCCCTCGTCGTGCACACGATCTTTGAAGCTATTGACGAAATCCGTGGCAAAGGAACTACCATTCTCTTGGTAGAACAAAACGCCCACGCGGCCTTGGGCCATTCAGATCGCGCCTACGTCCTGGAGACTGGTAGAATCGTTATGGAAGGGCCATCCAAAAAACTTGCAGCGGATCCTCGTATTAAGGAAGCCTACCTTGGGGAATAGATTTTAAACTCTGCCGTTTACTCTGTGTACAGCCAAAACCTGCCCACATATAACCCAAGAAGAGTAGCCAAAATCATTCTTCTGATCCTGGCCGGCGGAGTTGTGCCGGCAATTGTCGCTTCTTGTGCGCGTCAAGAGCGACCAGGCGATACCAGAGATCGGAGCTCCATTAAAATAGGGTATTTTGGCGACCTCTCCGGACCTACCTTCAATTTTGGACAGTCGGCAAAAAACGGTGCAATCATGGGCGCCGACGAGATCAATCAGGGGGGCGGAATCAACGGCCGCAAAATTGACATCGTCATCGAGGACGATGAGGGCAGCCCGGAGCTTGCGGCAACTGTCATTAACAAACTTACCCGGCAGGACAAAGTTATTGCGCTCATCGCCGGTGGCGCCTCGGGAAGCAGTCTGGCCGCCGGGCCGAATGCTCAGTCCGCTAAAGTTCCGATGATTTCGCCTTCGTCAACCAATCCGGCGGTTACGCAGATTGGTGACTACGTTTTTCGCGCTTGTTTCATCGACCCCTTTCAGGGTGAGGTAATGGCGAAGTTTTCTTACAACAGTTTGCAGGCGCGTACCGCAGCCATCATGCTCGACTTCAATTCACCCTACAGCCGCGACCTGACAGAGTTTTTTGAGCTGAGCTTCACCAAGCTCGGCGGCCGGGTAATCAGCAAGCAGTCGTACACGCAAGGCGACTCAGATTTCAAAGGTCAATTGAGTTCGATTGGCGCCGCCAGGCCTGACGTGATTTATCTTCCCGGGTACTACGGCGACATCGCGGTTATCGCAAAGCAGGCACGTCAACTGGGAATAACCCAACCGCTGCTGGGCGGCGACGGCTGGGACGCTCCTGAACTCTGGCAGCTTGCCGGCGATTCAATAAACGGCTCCTACATCTCAAATCACTATTCAGCCGAAGATCCTTCGCCGGCTATTCAGAAGTTTGTGAAGGACTACAAACTGCATTGGGGAAATCTCACTCCCGACGCGCACGCGGCTCTTGCCTATGATGCGATGCGATTTCTGGCTGAAGCCATCCAACGGGCAGGCACGACCGAAGGGGGAAAACTGCGAGACGCCCTTGCACAGACCAGGAATTTCTCGGGGGTAACCGGCATTATCAGTATGGATTCAGAGCGTAACGCGGTGAAATCAGCGGTGATTCTAAAGCTGCAGGATGGAAGTTATATCTATCAGGAAACGATCAAGCCGGAAGCTGCAGTCAGTGCAGCGAAGGCCTCCCCGTCCGCCTCGCCCTCGCCAAAAAAATCTCGCAAGAAATGAACAATGCCATTCCAGAAACGAGGATCCACTCCTTCAGGGATGGGACTTTCACGCCTCGTGAAGGGCCACTATACCGCCTCAGACTGCGAAGTGAAGTAAACTCCTTGACCTTCAGCGCCGGCTAGACACGCAGCATTATGGGCTGCGAACGAAATCACACGAACGGACACGGATTGCCCTTGATGTCTTTTCGTGGAATTTCGTGGATCGCTTCTCCTTGGTTGCGGCAAACACCCTCGATGTGAAATCTGCTTAATCTGCGGATAGCGTCTCATCAGCGCCTCACTTCGACCTCGACGGGTTTCGCATCGTTCGATTCGTACCCTTCCGGCCAGTTCGAAATGTTAATCCCATAAAGCCAATCGGCGTCAGGTGTGACGGCAAACCTGATTCTTATGGGCAACCCACGCATGGCGTGCAACCGAGCCCGGAACCCCTCCACCCGCCACTCCTGAATCAGCGGTGTATTAGATTCCCGCACAGGAATCAGCCTCGAGCCGCAGTTATAACCGTTTACGAATAGAGTCACGCGAGTCTTAAAATTCTGCGGGTTGGCATCAGTCTCCAATACTGGCTGCAGATGCGCCCTGACAATTATTTGACTGACGCGCCGCCAGTCCTCGCGAGTCGGGATGAGGTAATCAAAAAACCCAGCGCCTCCGCCCCAGAGATACCCTGGCCCACTGCCAAGTTTTTCGAAGCGCGCGCCAGCCGCCATGTTCGGTTTGAAACGATAAAGAATCGACCTGTCTTCTCTGACTACCATCTGCGGCAAAGTCGCGGGATCCCCAGAGACTCTGGTCCACACAAACTGCCGAGGCACCAGGTGGCGACCTGGGTCAGTTAGTCGCTCCGGTGGATCGGCTGACTTCAACGACTCGAACGCCCGTGCTGCCCGGGTAACTTCGGCAAGCACTGCCTGGTCGCGAGGCGTTGAATAGACTACTCCGTAGCCGCGTTCGGGGTCGGGTGTCAGAATCCAAAACATCGCTCCGCCGGCGCCCGCGCGAAGGTTGCCTTCCAGGAATGCGCGAAACCATTCGACCTGGGAGAAGCCCTTGTAGCCTTCTAGGCCCATCCCAAACTCTCCAAACACCAACGGCTTGTTGATTGAGAAGGCTGCCGCTGCGCGGTTCTCGATGAATTGGTGCAGCGCAGTCGGCGAATCGACGAAGCTGTCTTCATCAGGGCGAGGATAGTTATGCACATCACAGTAGTCGATGTTAGGCAAGCGATGATCGGCAAGCCATTCGCGTCTTTCCGCGGCTGTCTTATAACCCCAGGTGCCGGGCGCGATGATATGCTTGGGATCGAGCGACTTCAGGTAAGCGCTCATCTCGGCAATCCACGCCCGCCGCTCCCCCCAGCGGCCTGTTACAGCCTGCGCCTCGTTCATCAACTCCCAACCAAAAACTGTCGGGTCGTCCCGGTACAAAATTCCGGTGACTGTATTCCGGCGCGTAGCTAACTTTTCCAGGTGTTCGCGATAGAGCCGGCGCGTGGTTTCGTTGGTGTAAAAAAGCATCGCGCGCTCAGGGTTGATGCCAAAAGGAAAACGATCATCGTCGGCATCCTTGATCCCCGCCCAGCGCAAATACTGCGTAACGCCGCCGGTGTCACGCCACCAGTTAGTCAGACAGATCTGCACCCGGATATTGTTGCGTTGAGCTTCAACCATCACGTTGTCGAGATGCACAAACGCTTCTTCGTTCCACTCGCCGGGCCGAAAGCGAAACGGGTGAGTCTTTGGCCAATCGGCAAAGTCCGCCAGCGGCCCCACGTCACTCGGACCACCCTCGCCGAAAGCCCAGACCCTCACTACCCTTATGCCCGCTTTCGAGGCCTGCCGCAGCGTTTCAGGCATCCGTTCTCGGTCTCCATCCCGGTACATAACCGCGACGTTTGCCCCCGCGAATCGAAATGGCTGTCCGTCGACTACGAAACGGCTGCCGCGAATTTGTACGAACCCTTTGATTGCTCCCCGTCCCTCGCGATGGGCGGGGCTGCGAGAAAAAAGAAATGCCGCGCTCACCATAACTGCGAGCGCGGCTATTAGCAGGGGCGTCTTTGCCATCTAGCAAACTAACCAAACATTCTAGCGCGGGCTGGTCAGTCGGATAAAACCCATGATGGCGCAGACCGCCCCCAGCAACACAAAGACATTAAAGAACGTCAGGATCCCGAAGATTAGGGTGGTGTCTTTAGTCAACAGGCTGAAACCAAGCACGATGAACTGCAGATGAAACAATAACAGGCAGACGGCTGCAAATGAAAACCATCTGGCTGATGGACCAAACGCTCGAGCTCGGGCAAATCCCAGGACTGCCGCAATCAACCAGGCGAGGGCGCCTAACACCAGAAGACCGAGCATGACCGGAGCGAAATATCCAGGCTCACGAAAAGTGGTCTCCACCTGGGCAAGCATTGCCAACCTTGCGATCATCACCAAATCTCCTAGATTTATTACTAAGAACAAACCAAGCGCCGTTTGCGCACATTAAAAGCCGCCAACTTATGCGCAAACGGCGTCAAAGGTTCAATGTGGTTCGGAGTAGAAAAATGGACGCCATAGGCCCCGACGGAGATAGATAAGAGCAAGCTCCGCGCGGTAGGGTGACGCAAAGTCCGCTGCCTATTGCGTGATGTGAATCTCCTCTTCCTTGTTAACGTGACCCAAGAAGTATATCAGCCCACAAACGAACGCTATGGCGGCCAACCCGAGGGAAATCCAGCCGAAACTATGACCGCCCTCGGCTTCCACGAAAGTCACGAACTTGTAGAAGTAATAGATCGCACCTGCGGCCGCTGCCAAACCCACGATCACGGCCAGTACGTCTTTAATGTTCATCTTGAACCTCCGGCTATTGAGTTATGAAGGTTAAGGAAAAAGCCTAACTTATTCTGGTCTGCATGTTAACGCCTGCGCGTGGATGAAAGCAAGCCCTTCGTTTGATGGATCGTGTCTTAATCTGAAGAACAAACGGGGAGTTACTGCCTCCAAGTCGGCCTGCCGCGTTGGCCACCAAATCCCCAACGGTGGTGGAACAGTGTCAATTGGTTACAATTCTGTCTGTCGCGTAGCGACCATTGAGCTTCCAAGTCTCTTAAAGAACTACAGCTCCTTCTACATAAACATAACGAATAGTTATGTTTGTAGCGCTCATTACAGAATGACTCGGTGGTCGCCTTCTCGTCTAGTGATCCGTTCGCGATCCAAAAACTCCAGCAAGGGAATGGCATATTTTCGGGATACGCCGGCGAGATCCTTGAATGCGGCAACATCAATCGTCCGCCCAGGCTCCTGTTGGTCACCAAACTTCCTGAGCCTGCCTATCAATTTATCGAGCGACTTTCGGTGGAAAAATAATTCTCCCTGAACCCAGACCAAGGTACCTCCATCGATCAAAAGCTGCAGCAATTTTCGTCCGTGGTTTCTCTGCGAACTTGTGACCAAGGCAGCTTGCATCGCCTCATCTAGCGAAGGTGGTTCGAGATCCGCCTTTTCATACAGTTGCGTCAATCGATCACGTAATCCTGCGTCGCCGGCTGAGAGTTCGACAATGTGTGTACCTGCGCGCACCACCTCCCGGTCAGAAACAAGCGCGCCTTCACGCTCCAGAGCCAACAGCGCCGCGCGAAAGACTTCTGGTGGAGTGTGAGCAAAGCGTCGCTCGCGGAGAGTCTCGCGCGGCGCTCCTCGAGCCAACGGCTCTCTTCGGTGATGTTCACAGACTTCCTCTACAGCTGCCTGTTTCAGAAGTTGGAAGGTTGCCGATGAGACAAACACACCTTGGCACTCAATTACCGCACCGCTCAGCTTTGCCTCACTCAGGGTCTGCGTGAGGGTGTCATCATTCCAGCCCGTACGAGCGGCGAGATCCGCAAATCGTTGACCTTGGTCGCCGGAAGATTCGACGAAAAGCGATACTCGTTCCGCACTGTTGGCTACCATCAATTTTTGTAGCCGTTGACGGACTTGGGGCAGGTCGCGTCCCCGATGTTTGACGGCAAACGGATCGAGCATCAGACCACCCGCAGCAGTTTGCGATGGTGAATAAGAGCGAATGATAAATCGCTCTCCGGCCACTGCCGCTACGGGCGCTTCAAGTCGCAGTTGCACAAAACCTGCATCGCCCGGTGCCAGCTGACCACCCCCGGTCAATACCTGTAGCCGTGCCAGAACTTCCGCTCCGTGAATATGAAGTCGAACGCGAGCACGTGAGCGTAATGCGCGAGCCGCGCTGGGAAGCACGCTTAGATGTGCGTCGATAATCTGCGTGGCGCGCAGACGGGCGATTGGCGCGAGTACCATCCCGCGCTCAATCATCGCGGTATCCACACCTCCAAGATTTATTGCCGTTCTTTGGCCCGCAGTCGCCTGCCCGACGGTTTTTCCGTGCACCTGCAGTCCGCGCGCCCGCACACGAGTCAGGGAAGGAAGTAGCTGAAGTTCAGCTCCTTCTGTAATCTTACCTGTTACCAAAGTGCCCGTGATAACCGCGCCGAAGCCCTTCATCGTAAAGGCTCGATCAACCGGCAGTCGGCTCACTGAGTCCGCGGAGCGAGCGGGTACCTGCTCAGCCAAGTCCTGCAAAGCGGCCGTCAATTCATCCAAACCCGCTCCCGTCTTAGCGCTAACGGCCAGCATTGGTGCGCCGTCCAAAAACGAACCGGCAACCAGTTCTTCCGCCTCATCACGTACGAGCGAGATCAACTCTTCCTCAACCAGATCCGTTTTGGTGATCACAATCAAGCCTCTCTGCACACCCAGAAGGCGGCAGATGTCAAAATGCTCTCGGGTTTGCGGCATCACGCCCTCATCAGCCGCGATCACCAGCGCGACCACATCGATGCCGTGCGCACCCGCCAGCATATTTTTAACGAACTTTTCATGGCCGGGGACGTCGACGAATCCAATGCGTAGATCGCCAAGCTCCAGATCGGCAAAGCCGAGGTCGATAGTTATTCCGCGTCGCTTTTCTTCCGGTAGGCGGTCCGGATCCCTTCCTGTGAGAGCGCGCACCAGTGCGCTCTTGCCGTGATCAATGTGGCCCGCGGTGCCTACGATAATGGAACGCATAAGAGGGTGTCGGGTGCCAGGTGCCAGCAAACTACCTTCTGGTCAGCGAATTTCGGAGTGCGCATTTGCCTGCCTAAAGAATTTACTTCGCCTAGAAGTTCTTTGAGTTGATTAGAAAGCAAATACTTCAGACGGCCGGATATCTCTAGTTGAGTCTCCAGTTCAGCTAATGAAGCTTGCGCCATCGATAAATGATGAAGGTACTCCTTGAGGTGCTCTTGCGTATGTCCTTCGGCGATGTTGGAAGGTATCGAGACAGCGGCTCTCTGAATTTGGCTTACCAGCCCATAGGTTTCTTGTTTAGGAAATATCCGCGTTAGGCGGTAGACATTCTCAACTAGATTCATTGCTGCTTGCCAGACTCTAAGCTCTCTAAACTATTCATTGCAAGTCTCCTCTGTGAGGTTGTGAGGTTTCGTAACTAATTGTGAGGTTGTGAGGTTTCGTAACGAATCAGCCTGACGCAATAAGCTTATTCCTGACATTCAGCACCTGACTCCTGACACCTGACACCCGGCACCCAGCACCCGGCACCTGACACCCGTCCCTAGGTTTTCGCCAGAACGCTTTCATAGAACTGAATGTACTGCGGAATAACAATATCGGTCCGGTACCGCGCTAGCGCCAACTCACGCGCGCGCCGACCCATGTTCCGTCGGACCTCGGCATCAGCCAGCAGGTAGGCCGCATCCTCAGCCATCTTCCCAATATCTCCGACCTCGCTGAGAAACCCTGTTTCGCCATCGGTCACGACTTCCGGAACGCCGCCAACTCGCGAGGCAATTACAGGCACTTCGCAGGCCATCGCTTCGAGCGCCGCCAGACCAAATGATTCCTGCTCCGAAGGTAGCAATAGCACTTCGGCCGCGGACAGATAGTCCGCGATGTTCGCTTGTTTTCCCACGAAGGAACATTTGTCATAAATGCCCAGGCATCGTGCTCGATGCTCGACATTCATGCGTTCGCTGCCATCTCCGACCATCACGAGCTTGATGTTCGTTACCTTCTTTAGCACACGCGCGAATATTTCAACGCAGTCGACCGGTCGTTTCACAGGACGAAAGTTGGATACGTGAACCAGAATGGACTCGCCATTGGGCGCCAGTGTCTTGCGCAATTCATCAACGGGATGCCGGCTGTAGTCCGAAGCGCAGACAAAATTAGGAATCACCGTGATGTCATCAAACTGAAAGATCTCTTTGGTGGCATCTTTTAGATAATTCGAGATCGCTGTCACACCATCTGATTGCACAATACCGTAACGAGTGATGGGCAAATAGGAGCGGTCGGCTCCGACCAGAGTTATGTCTGTACCGTGGAGTGTGGTGATCACCGGCAGCCGGAGATTTGGCTTCAGAGACTCGCGCGCGAGGATCCCACTTATGGAGTGAGGGATTGCGTAGTGTACGTGCAGAAGATCGAGATTCTCTGTTTCAGCCACCTTGGCCATTTTTGTCGCCAGTGCGAGCGTGTATGGCTGATGCTCGAATAAGGGATACGACATCATCTCAACTTCGTGAAACCGCACCCGCTCGTTGAGCTCAGTCAGCCGCGTCGGCAACGCCGATGAGATGAAATGCACCGTATGACCGCGGGCCGCCAGCTCCTTTCCCAATTCGGAGCCCACTATGCCGCTGCCGCCGTAAGTCGGGTAGACCGTGATTCCGATGTTCATAAGCCTGAGTCAGTAGTCAGTGGTCGTTTATCAGTTGGAGATTTTGACCGTTGATCGCCACTTCAGTCTGGTTTTGTTATCCATGCGCTAACGTAAGAATCAATCATTCTTTACGAAAGATCAAAAGCCGGGCCCGAAAGGCTATTCCACGAAATCACATTGAAGTACCTCCAATTGAAGGAAATCATTACGTGCGGTTTCGTGAGCTTTCGTGGATCGTGTTTGTCTTTCAGCAGCCCCTTTTCCTTGTGCCGAGCCCCCTCAGAGCGTAAACCGGCCGCAGTTTCGACCCATCCTTCTTGTTGCCGTCCAACGCTAGACGGCTTATGCTCTGACCCCTGAAGTAAGTTCAAGGTCGGCCATCATGAGTGACTTTTCCGCACAAAAGGTGGACCAAAAGAAAGACTGGTCTCTTACTGCGCACGGTTTTCACCGGCTTCTCAGCTGGCTCGATGAAGGCGCTAATTCTGACGGGCAAAAATATCTGGAGATGCGGCGCCGCCTGGTCGCCTACTTTGACCGCAAGAACTGCTCGGCACCTAACGAACTGGCAGATGAAACCTTGAACCGCGTAGCGCGTCGGCTCGAGGAAGAAAACGTTACCGACAGCGAAACCCCTGCCGCGAGATACTGCTACATAAAGCTAGGGAACATTCTACACACTGCGACGCCACGGCTTCTTCCTGTCAGAACCGGGAGCGGTTGCGACCGGGTCGGTTGAACAGGTCGCAACACGCGGCATAAACACCAACGCCAAGATTGAAAACCGGTTATTGCGTTCGGGGCTGGCGCTCGCGGGCGCGAATCTGCGCGGCGGCGCGGGCGACGACGGTATCCTGACCGCGCTGGAAGCGTCGGGCCTGAACCTGTGGGGCACTAAGCTGGTCGTTCTGTCCGCATGCGACACGGGCTTGGGCGAGGTGCGCAACGGGGAAGGCGTCTATGGCCTGCGACGCGCCTTCGTGTTGGCCGGGGCGGAATCGCTGGTGATGAGTCTCTGGCCCGTCAGCGATTATTCGACGCGGAAGTTGATGACGGACTATTACCGAAACCTCAAACAGGGACTCGGGCGTGGCGCGGCTTTACGCCAGGTGCAACTCGACCTGCTCCGGCGCAACAGACAACTCCACCCGTTCTACTGGGCCAACTTCATCCAATCCGGAGAGTGGGCCAACCTGGATGGCCGACGCTAAAACAATCCACGAAGCGCAAGAAGGACCACGAGTGAATATAAAGCAGCTCGGGTCGTTTCGCGTCTGAAGTTCGTGGATCTTGTTCTTTTCAGGATGATCTCTCTGACGGCGGTTTACGTTTTCTTGTGCTCGAGCCAGTATTCCCGAAAGGCTCTGAGCCGTGGCAGTGATTCTCGATCGCGTTGGCGGTTCGCGGCAGCTTTGCTGGCGATGATGTCGTCTGGATGGCAGACGGGGAAGCCTTCGACATCAACGTGCCGGCGCCAGGCATCTTCAAATCGTTCGATTCCATCCGGCGCAAAGATCAAGTCGAGATCAAACGGCCCGTTCTTTAGTTGAACAAAGTCCTTGCCCCGCTCAATCTCGGCTGCCTGCTCCACGGTCAGTTGAAACCCTAGCTCTCGCAAAGCCGGCACCAGAGCGCGTCCATTCTCCGGCGAGCGGTCCGGGAAGAGGTCTGCGTCCTGAGTCGTGTCGGGGAACCCGAGCAGAATCGCGCCGGATTTACCGATGAAGAGATACCGAACGTTGTGCCGGTTAAAGGCGTCTCGGATCTCCTGAGCCTGGCGATATTCAAACGCGCCCATATCCCAACCATGCCGGCAGGTTCTTTTCGCACCAGCGGCGATATTCTTCCATTGTGTCGAACGAGCGATAAGTGGCGTCATCCAGCACGGGCTTGTAGGTGCGAATGAAGCTGTAGCGCATTCTGGTTTCGAGCGAGCGCCGAGCTGCGGCCTCGAACTCGTCAAACCAGTCCGCGGGGATAACGGGTTCGTCGTTCGTAGCCGCGGTCACAGGTTGCTTTAACGATTTCCTACTCATTACTCACCTCGGGCGAACGACGGTGAATCTAGCATGCGAAGTTCAGCGCGACAACGGTCGAAGGACGTAACAGTGCGAGTCCTCGACGGCGAGACTGTGTTGACCCATTTGTGCCGGGCGATGCGGCAGAGGGCGCGCGCAAACCACTTGAGAAAAGTTGCGCGCTGATGCGGAAAGTTAGAGGCGACGTGGTGATTATTCCCTCTCACTACCGCTCGCGGCTGCGGACCCAGACCCTAACCCGCACAGCACAACCTTAACTGCTCTAACTCACTCTAACAACAGGTTCGGTACTCGGAGCGGTAACGACGGGGGTGACTCACCACCTCCAACAACTCAAATTTAGTGTGAGCCCGGCTCTACCCGGTCGCTATCAGTACTGACGTGTCTCGCGTACCTTGCCGCAGTCGTAGGGTACGTGAACCAATCCTCGGTGAACCCGGCTGCAAATATTTCCCAGCCGCCGATGAAATGTTTTACTCGAAATGTCTTATTAAGGTGAACAGCGCATTCACGTCATCGAAACTAGCCCCGCCAAAAGGCTTTAGGGGCGCGTAAAACTTAGGGAGAAGAACAAAGCCATGAAAAAGAATCACATTCCAAAGTTAGCGGCGTTAGTGGTCCTCGTAATCTCGGCCTTCGGGCCGACTTCTGAGACCGCCCTTGCACAGGGGCCACCCGAGGATTACACCTACACCAATGTATATGGTGCGGGAGAAGCCTGCTCGTTCCCGGTGCGCGTGGAGGTGAGCGGCAGGGAGAAGGTCATCTTGTTACCCGGGGGGCGCTTGATGGTCGCCTCGCCCGGCCTGACCGCCACCTTCACGAACCTCGACGATCCGTCTAAGCAGAGCACGCAGGTCATAACCGGCGCCATCCACGTGACGTTCAATGAGGACGGCAGTGTGGAACTCGTGCTTACAGGTCGGAGTTTCCTGGAGGGATTCGACCCCGAACTCCCCACCCTCGCCATCACCATCGGGCGGTTGAGCCTTGCCATTGACGAGATGGGAAATTTTATTCGACCACCGTCGGGGTATGCGAAAGTGATCAACGTCTGTTCACTAATTGACTGAGACGGCGGGGTCCACCGCAGGGAGCCTGTCCACCCCTCCGGACAACTCCCTGTGCTCGCCGCGAAGGCCATGAAGTTATTTCCAACTATGCCCGAGGATGACGTTTCGCCAGCAGCTAAGTACGAGGCCAAGGAGCTCTTTCACGAGGTCCACCGAGCCCAATTAGCGCAGAACTACGAAGCGCTATAGAGCTTTACAAGTGCTCGATCGAAACCTACCCCACCGCGGAGGGCCACACTTTCCTGGGTGGTCAATAGTGAGCCTTTGCTCAAGATGCTGCAGCAAAGCCTCACACCTGTTTCTTCAACCTTATCAGCCCACGAACTCTTATCGCGTACTGCCATCGCTTCTCTGTCTCACGCGAACTTCGACAAAGGCGACCTGACCCGCCGATAAAATACTTTTGCCGAAACATCTTATGGAAGTGGAGGTTGGCGAGGTAGGAATCGGAACGACGGCTCTCACTTACTCGCCGCGCAGTGGCCTCAAATTTCCCGATCCGTTCGGACGACGGTTCGGGCGAGACGCGGCGAAGCAGCCGTCATAGCAGACGATTCCGCCGGGACAGAGCGGCCCGCGAGCTTCGCGCGCGCCGGCTAACGACAAAAAAGGAGACGTTATGAAAGCAAGCAGTTTTGACCGGGATGAGAACGGACCGGTAAAGCCAGGTCCGTCGAAACAACGGTCGGCGACGACGAAGAGATTAACCGGTGCTAAAGCGACCCGCCAATCAGCCGTTCCTGGCAAGGAATATTTTTACGGACTTCAAGCGTCACGATCTTGGTGCTAACTTCTACGAGCGAAACTACGACGGGACGACCCAAAAGAAGTTCCTGACAACTGCGCTCTGGGGAGTTGGCACTACTGCACCTTACGGACATGACGGGCGCAGCATTAACCTTAGAGAAGTCATCCTGCGCCATGGCGGCGAGGCACAAGAAGCGCGTGCCGCCTTCGCGGCACTCTCCCCCGGCGATCAGTTCAAGGTCCTGGAGTTCCTAAATTCGCTAGTTATCTTCCCGCCGGACGACACAGCTTCCAATCTCGACCCCGGGAACCGCCAAGCGGCCGGATTCCCCCAATTCGGGCACGGAAGCGTTAAGCTGACTGCGCTCTTTAACAATCCGTCCGACATCGAGTGAGTCGTCTTGACGCCCAATATAATGCGTAAGGGCAGTTTCCGATCTTGTAACTCGGAGCTGCCCTTTATTCACCGCTTGCAAATTTCGGTGCCGGCCTCCGTATCACACCTGTTGGAGTGCAACTGTTCAGTTGGAGTCGCCCGGGTCCATGCGCGAAGAGGCCACGACAATGAAATTATTTCTGAGAGCGCTTCGACGAAGTCTCGGCGGAGTTCCCGTTAGGTGCAGTTACGAAGAAGCTGTGGAGTCGGTTATCTGCCATCTAGGAAAACCAGCGCGACCATAGCATTATCAGGTCGGGGATACTTGCGTCTGCACGCCGCGCACAAAAAGGAGGAGGCAGGCGACCCTCGCAATCACCTGCCTCTATCTCAACTTGTCTCACCTCTTAAAGGGGGGCCAAGTGAGGGGACAGAGTATACGCCTGGCCCATGATTTTGGCAACATTCGCACTGGCAGTTTTTGGGTGACTTTTTGACTTATGACCCTGGCTTGAATAGGGTTGACTCTGCCCGCCTGCGCTTAATTAGTAAACCAGCTATAATAAATGCCAGTATTCAAGAGAGTCTGCTGATGCGCCTATCGAGTGGATATCAGTAATGAACAAATGGAGATCGAAAAATGCCGAAGATTAGTGATATTGAAGAGACCCCCAACCCAAATGCGGTCAAGTTTATCCTCCGGGAGGCGGTAAGCAACGGCATCGCTCATTCTTACGCGTCTCGCACGCAGGCGCAGGATGACTCTCTTGCCAAGGCACTTTTTGAGGTGGAGCATGTGGTTTCCGTCTTCTACATGGACCGCATGATTACGGTTGAAAAGGACGACGAAGGTGATTGGGACGATTTGCTCCCTACTCTTGCTGTCCCCATTCGCGCGGCTGAATCGGTAGCGGCGGCGACGGGAGCAGCGGCTACGGCTGGTGCCGCAGTGGGGGGCTCGCTGGCTGCCGTAACCAGCGACGATCCTCGACTCCTGAAAATAAACAACATACTGGATGAGAAAGTACGGCCCGCGCTTATGGGTGATGGCGGCTACCTTGAAATACTCGGCCTAAAGGAGCATACGCTGAGCATTCGCTACCAGGGAGCTTGCGGAAGTTGCCCGAGCTCATTGACGGGAACGCTGATGGCTATTGAAGGTATGCTTAAGCAGGAAGTAGATCCCGAAATTGAAGTAGTTGCAGTTTGATTTGAAGTACTTTTCGAGCGAACATTGTCAGAACGGCGAGCGGTAGCGACCCGCTCTCAACTGGGAGCATAGACTCGGGTGATTCTGACTGGTCGTTCATTGAGAGCTGCCAAAGATCAGACCGGATCGCTACCACTCGCCGTTCTGACGGGTGCCTGCTGTCGCAAAAGAAAGGAAGTGCCATGAGTAGGCTCAGTCGCCGTTTTGTCACCCTCACGATTGTGGCTCTGATGCTCGCATCTTTAGTTCCCATGGGTTTGGTTAACGCCCAGACGACGGCACCGGAAACTAAGACGCCGCAAGCGAAATCGAAAAAGAAAAGCACAAAAGGTGAGGACCCAAACCCGCTCGCTCTCCAGCGCCGCACCATTGCAATCTCTCTCTTGACCTCGCTGGCAGACGAGGCCCGCAGTTATCAACATCAAACCTTACGTGCTCGCGTGCAAGCTCGGGCGGCTGACGCACTCTGGGAGTCCGATGTTGAGAAAGCGCGCACGCTGTTCCGCCGTGCCTGGGACGCGGCCGACGCCGCCGATAAGGAAGCGTGGCGGCGTTATCGAGAACAGAGAGAATCGGCGGCCCGCGGTGCGAACCAGTATATTCAGTCGCCGCCCGAGCTGCGCAGTGAGGTATTGCGACTTTCGGCTAAACGCGACCGAGCGCTATCAGAGGAGTTCCTGGCCCAGCTAACTGACGATACCAATCGTGAAACGAGTGGTCCGGGTTCCGATAACGTCAATCCCGCCAACCTAAAAACTGCAGACCCCGAAGATCCTCCTTTTGCTCTCGCGCAGCGACTCCAACTCGCGAGTCGCCTGCTGGAAGAAGGAGACATTGCACGCGCATTGCAGTTCGCAGATTCAGCCCTGGATCGGGTTACCACCCGAGGCATATTTTTTCTCTCTGCGCTGAGGGAAAAGGACCAGGTCGCCGCAGATCAACGATTCGCAAACATGCTCGCCCGCACTGTGGCGGATCCTACCTCTGACGCAGTTGGGGTTTCGGTTTTGTCTTCTTATGTGTTTACGCCTTTCCTCTACATTATTGTGAGAGGCAACGGACAAAATCATTCTAGCCAGCAGCGCGATCGCATAGTAGCACCAAATATCGCACCTGAACTTCGTCTCGCCTTTCTACGAGGAGCAACCCAGATACTTTTGCGACCGCCGCAACCACCTGATCAAGATCGCACTGTCGCCGGCCGCCGCGGCTTGTATTTCATGATTGCCCGCCTGCTGCCGCTGCTTGAGCAATATGCACCCGAGCTTGCTCCTGAGTTGCGCGTCCAGCTCTCCTCGATTGCTCCCGATGCTACCGAAGAGTTGCGCACGGGCCGCGATCGGCTGCTCACACGCGGCCTAATCCCCGAGGATCAAACACGTGACGAAGGTCGCGAATCGCTCGATCGCGCTGAGCGCGTGGCCGATTCCGCCGAACGCGATCTGCTCTACGCCCGGGCGGCGCTGGTGGCCGCACGCAAAGGCGAGATGACTGCCCGCGATCTGGTTGACAAAATTGCGGATAGCGATCTACGGAAACGGGCTCGTGCTTATGTAGACTTTACCCTGGTAAGTCGTTCAATCGATAAGAAGGACGCGCAGGAAGCGATACGTTTTCTAACCGCCGCAGAATTAACACACATCCAGCGCGCCTGGGCCCTGTTAGAAGTTGCAAGGTTGTTGAAGAAGACCGATGCCAACCGCGCCGTGGAGGTACTAAACGAAGCGGCAACCGTCGCCCGTCGCATTGGCGGAAGTGATGGAGATCAGGCGCGGGCACTCGTGGGCGTGGCGAGTCAGATGTATGACATCGACCGGGGGCGGGTCTGGGAAGCACTGGCGGAGGCGGTTAAAGCCGCTAACTCAGCCTCTGAATTCAGCGGCGAGGACGCCCAGATTAGCGCCCGTTTCACAATGGGACGTGGTGGGACCACAACCTCGAATTCTTCAGTGGAGAACTTCAATCTGGACGGAATCTTCGGCTTGCTCGCGAAGGAAGATATTTATCGCGCGGTTGAACTAGCCCGCGGATTTACTTCGGATGCTCCTCGAGCTATGGCTACTCTGGCAGTCGCGCGTTCAGTCCTGGAAACCAAAAAAGAGGGCGCAGCTACAAACGAAACATCAGAGATTAGGAATTAGCCAGTAGTCAGTTGATAGTCAGTTGTTTTCACCGTCAATTACCACGGCCGCTAACTGACCACTGACAACCGACAATTGACAACTTACTAAGAGTAAATATTCATTGGCCTCGTCAATAATGAGACCGGATCCTCAACGTTAAGTGCCTCACGTACGTAGAAAGCTTCTCCGGCGTTCACGCCAATCAGCGAACCGTAATAACGCATACGAAACTCAATTTGCTGCAGAAAGCCTTCCTCGCTGATACGCGTGACTGGTTCTTTCGATTCCGCACTGTAAAATTGTGAGGAGTGGGCCCTGATGGCCCGCATCTTCTCCTCTAAGAAATCAGAAACATCAACGATGAATGACGGAATGACCAGCCGGGAATAGATAGAGTGCATCAGCGCCGGCATTTTGGCCGGTTGCTGACGTGCTTCCGCGTCATAACGGGCCATGGTCGCGAGTCGCGCCGCCTCGCGCACGATGCGACAGGTGTTAGCGTGGTCGGGATGAGGATCGTCCCAGTGCGTTGTCAACAATACTCGAGGGCGGTAGCTGCGAATAACCCGCACCACGGCCTTGCGCGACTCTTCATTAGGCCAGACGTGTCCATCCGGATGTTCAAGATTGATCCGTACATCAAGATTCATCAAGCGCCCTGCTTCCAGCGCCTCCATCGCGCGCAACTCAGGAGTACCCCGCGTGCCCATTTCGCCGCGCGTCATATCTGCCACACCGGTGCGATAGCCAAGCGATTTCAGCTTTAGCAAGGTGCCCGCAACCGACAACTCCGCATCATCCGGGTGTGAAAAAATAGCCAGAACATCTAGTTCAACCTGTGGATCATTCATTCTGGTTGAGATGTAACGTAAGTGTTGGGTTTGGTCAAGATTTCTTTAATCGAAGTAACGGCTTGACTGACTCTACCAAGAGGCAGTTCCAATTGCCTGGGTGACTGAAAGTGCGGTCATGTTCCAGCCATTGCTTTTTCCGGTGTGAGGATCGCTAAACTTGTTGCCGAAGCGGTGAAACGATTCACCAGCTCCTGTATCTCGGCAGGGCATGTTCCTGATGCGTACGGGACGTTGTTTCACCTTTCCGCAGGGCGTCGGGGGAAGCGTGAGAGAGATCCGGATAAACTTGCATAGTTGGAGAGCTCGCAGCGGTTGCGAAGGATCGTGGCAACCGCTGCGGCCGCTTAATCAGGTGGCCCCGAGAGAGTGAGAGCTAATCAGTCGCCAGATCCCGCTACCGAGAGTTGTTTAGTCTCGGCCTGACGCTTAACGATCACGAGCGTAATATCGTCCGCGGCCTGTGTTCCCTGAGAAAATTTAGTTAAAGCTGATTCAATCCGGTCACGGACCCCGGCAGCCGAGGCATCGATGTTACGGGAGACAACTTCATAAAGTCGCGTAGGACCAAATTCCTCGCCAGACGGGCTGGCAGCTTCAGTGACACCGTCGGAGTAAATTACCAGGACGTCGCCCATTTGCATTTGCGTGCGGCCCTCGCGGTATTCCGCATTACGTTTTATTCCCAGAGGCAGGCCTCCGGAAGCAAGTTGTTCGACGGTGCCTGCTGCATGGACGATAAGGGGCGGATTATGACCGGCATTAAGAAATGAGAGGGCACCCGAAGCTGGGTCCAATTCGGCGTAAAACAGAGTGACGAAGCGATTCGCCGGAATGTTGTCGGCTAGGTACCGGTTCACCGCTGAGATGGTCTCCGACAACGTCTCATGCGATCCGGCTTGTGCATGTACTGAGGCATGCAGCGAAGACATAAGTAGCGCGGCCGCCGTGCCCTTGCCCGATACATCACCGAGCGCAATTACTAGTCGTCCATCTTCACGCTGGATGAAATCGTAATAATCACCGCCTATTTCGTAACAAGGAAAGCTAATGCCCTGCAGCTCGTAACCTGGTACCACCGGCGGCGCCGTGGGTTGAAAACGCTGCTGAATCTCCATGGCAAGCTGTAATTCCCGCTCCAGCCGCTCCTGCTGCAGGCGGGCTTCTGCAAGCCGCGCATTCTCCACACGGATGGCTGCCACCGAAGCCAGCGTCGTCAAAACTTTAAGGTGATCTTCAGTGAACCGGCCATCGGCAATGGGTGAGTCTGCATAGATGATCCCAAAAACCTTCTCAGATACGCCCAGGGGCACCGCCAGCACCGACCGTATTCCCTGAAGCACTACTGTCCCGCTCGCAAATCGCGGATCGTGTTGAGCGTCTGAAGTCAGGACCGACTTCCCACGGATCACCACTTCGTCCAGAACGTTACGGCTCACACGAATTTCACCCACTTCGCCCACTCGATCACGCAGCCGGGCTACCGCAACTCTCAGTTCCTCGCTGCCTTCGTCACGCATCATGAGCAGACATCGATCAGCCGGCACCGCCTCAAACACCAGGGAGACGATCTGTTCCAGGGTTTCATTAAGCGTCGCGGAGGCCAGCAGGGTAACGCCCACCTTGCTGATCAGTGCGAGCAAGTTTCCTTCCTTGCGAGTGGTGGTGATCTCTTCGGGTTTTGTGCGCGCACCTTCAATAGCCTCGAGCAACCCCGACGTAGTTCGGTCGCCCGACGCCAGCGCTATAGTCGCTTCGGGCAACGAACCGGTATTATCCGTAATCATGGTGGCGCCCATGCTGGAATTGTAGGTGCCGTCGTCGAAGATGATCTCGGTTTCGCCGATCTGAATGCGACCTCCAGCGGTGAGCGGCACAGTACCATCAACCGTAAGCCCGTTGTAGACTGTGCCATTTGCTGAGCCCAGGTCCTGCAGGAAGTACTCATCTCCCTCGCGACGCACTTCGGCGTGGACCCGCGAAGCGAAGGGGTCAGGAATGCAGAGATCGTTTCGGGCTGAACGGCCCAAGGTGATCCGTAGACGTCCAAGAGGAAAATGATCCGGCGCTCGGTCCGGATATCTGACTATTAACTCAGGCATTCTGTGAATAAGTTACGGTTTAGCAGATTTCAAATGGAACATACTGCTGTCCCCAAGTTTGAGGACAAGTTACTTCAAGGTTGCGCAAATTCAAGAGATAGTCGGACGACTGGTGTAATCGATTTCAATTTAAGATTGGGATTTGCGCCTGCTGACGGAACCGGGAGTAATAGCGACCGTACTCAACCAGTTTAGCGATCCGTAATTTCTTTTTTAAACTCCTGCCATGATTCTGCCTTGCTTGAAGGCGCTCGATACCGCTCCCGGTTCTGTATCGGACATGGTCGCTATGATCCGAAGCAGGAGGAACCACTTCCCGCGTTGAGTTAGCTGCGGCGATCGCCTTCCCGCACTACCATCGTATCGGCAATGAGATCGTGGAGGGCCCGCCCGCGTGGAGTGAGCGTGGCCAATAGAAAGCCAAATCCCAAGGTCAAAAATGATAATGGGTAACCAACAAAGTGACGAAGGAAGGCCCGACCGACCCCCGGTCTTACCCCATTTGTTCGCTGCACCCTAAGTCCGGTTGCCCACTTGCCGAGAGTTCTACCAGTGAATCCGGCAAGCAGGCCCAGGTTAAGCACCGCCACTGCGATCGCGATCAGAATCCCGACTGTTTCAGCTGAGCTGGCCGCGGTGCGGGCTCCGCCGCCCAGAATTCGGGCGATGAGTGTGCTAAAGGCCACGATTCCTACCAGGATGATGTAATCGATCAGCATCGCCCCACACCGCAAAGGAAAGGGCGCCGGATTACTCTCCACGAGTTGTTTCCGGCTGGGCGTTCTCGACTGTGTCCGCGTTAGCGCGGCTTCTTCAACCCTGGCAGTCATCATTGGAATTCTTGATTTTAGATTTTTGATCTTAGATCTGTCGACAAGAGACTCGCGAAAATCAGAAATCCACAATCTAAAATCCAAAAACCCCCAAACTATCCCAAAAGAAAATGTAGGGTTGTTTCGCCGAGGCGAATTTTATCTCCACTGTCCAGCACTCGCGGCTGACGTGGCGCCAGCCTTACGGAATCGTTGATGACAGTTCCATTCACGGAACCAAGATCCTCGACCAGGAAGGTTTCCCCTTCCAACCAAATGCGCGCGTGACGCCGCGAAACCTTAGTCTCTAGGTCGAACTTTGAGAGGTCGATTTCCGGGAAGATATTCGAATGAGGATCCGTCCGACCAACGAGATTATTGTCTTTGTGCAAAATGAAGGATGCATCTAGTTCAGTTGTTCCGGCCACAACCAGCTTTGCGGTGGGACGAGAAGCCCGCAAGGTTGCGCTCTCGCCCACTCCGGCAAGGGGTTGTCGCGCTCCACAGTGGGCACAGAAAACATCATCCGCTGCGATCCGTCCACCACAGAAGCCACAGTAAACGGTATGAACTTGAACAGTTTCGCTACCGAGTTGCGGGGTCGGCACTCCATAGCTAACCCGACCAGCCAGCAACTTCTCTAGATGCGTAGCCAGGGCGTCACGCATCTCGCCCGCTGATACGAAACGATCTTCTAACTTGTACTCGACCGCCCGCATAAGAATCTGTTCTATCTCACTGGAAAGCGAGGGCGTGATCTGACGAGGCCGAGGATTCTTAGCAAAGTCAAAAATCAGGAGGGGATTGTCCTGAGGATCAGATCCCGTCAACAGGTGAAACATAGTTGCGCCGAGGCTATAAACGTCAGATCGAGGTTCGACTCGGCCGGCGAACAACTCCGGTGGCGCATAGCCCATTGTGCCCACCGCAGTCACGCCTTTCTCTTCCTGCTTCACCCAGCGGGCAATTCCAAAATCAATGAGCATTACGCGGCCGGTATTTCCGTCAATCATCAAATTTGCGGGCTTAAGATCACGATAGATGATCTGTTTGGGACGGCTGTGTAAATACTGAAGCACGTCCGCTACCTGCATGCCCCAATCCGTCGCGGTCTTCTCATCGATTCGGGCACCAGGCGCACTGCGCAAACGCGAAGCCAGATCCCCGCCGGAAATATATTTCATCACCAGGTAGAAACGTCCTAGCGACTCGTCGTAAAAATAGTCATAGATGGTGGGTATGGAAGGATGCTCAAGCGAAGTCAATAGCAGCGACTCGCGTTTGAAGTCACCAATCGCTTTTTCGTGTTGATTCGGATCGAGGTGGGCTTCAACCATCTCTTTCACGGCGCGGGAGGCGTCACCCAGATTGCGGTCCTTGGCCAGGTAGACCGCACCCATGCCGCCACCGCCGATACGACGGGTAATTTCGTAGCGACCGTTCAGAACGGTACCTCCCGCTAACTGTTTTATAGTGGGTTGATGCCCTCCAGTATTTCCCTGGTAGGGAACACTGGTGGTACTTGGAATCTTCACGTCCCCGGCCGCAGAGTCAGGGAGAGAGACGGGCGATATCGCTTCTGGATCAGCCGTACGCTCGCCGCTCGTGGCTTCACCGGTCTGACCGACTCCCTCGGCTTCGCTGCTGAGTGGCCCGGTCTGTCGAATTGCTTCCGGAACCGATTCGTTCCCTTGCTCAAATATTTCTTCCTCTTCAACTTTTGCCATGGCCGCTGTGAGATGGTCGGAGGCTTCGTGCTGGCTGGCGCTCGCTGACACTTCCGCAACTGAAGACTGCGGAGTTCCACAGCCGCCGCAAAAGGACTGGCCAGCCGCTACCGCGGCGCCACATTCGATGCATTCAGCCATTTATCGCGATAGCCCTTTCCGGAGGTCTCATGAGTCTTTCGACCCATTAGAAGCGGAACATCCGCGCGCTCAAGTCAACCGCTTACATGAAAGCGAAGAAAAGTCTTCCCCACAATGATCTCGTCTCCATCAAACAACGGTTGCGGGTGTCCGGGCAGCAACCTCTTTCCTCGATTCACAAACGTTCCGTTAGTCGAACCCAGATCTTCCAGAAAATATTTTCCCTCGCGAATCGTAATCCGCGCGTGACGCCGGGATATCTTGGCCTCCGGGTCATCAGAGTCGAGATCAACGTCGGGGAAAATGCCTCCATCGGCATCCCAGCGCCCGATTTCAGACTCAACTTTGCCAAGAGTGAATTTCTTGCCCAGCGAGCGGCCACGCTCAATCACCAGCCAGGCATGCGGCCTCGTTTCGGAACCCAGGGAAGAGGCGAAATTGACCCCCGAGTGCGAACCGCTGGCAAATTCCGGCTGCTTGATGGCGGGGGCACGTGAACCATTCTGGCCTTCGGTCTTCCCCTTCAATCCTCCGGGGCCTGTGGGATCGGAGCGGAAATTCGGCCTTAAGGGGGCTCCACACTCGTCGCAATACTGCGAGCCATCAAGGTTTTCCGTTTTGCACCTTTCACAGGTAACCATCTATTTGGTGATCCGCGGCTGGCAGTACGGTATCTAGATCCAAAGTCGGATTAGCATAGTGATACCAAGGAAGCAGGTCATTCTAGCGCGAAACTGGCGGCCGCGCCAACGACTCTGATTCCTGGCTTGCCTCACAAAGATTACGAAAGTTCTGGGAAAACGGAAAAACTCTTTCAGGTGGAAGGCGTTGTCTGATTAGTCCGAATGTTCTTTAATGAAACTGTTTGGCATTTTCGGACGTAGAAGCTACTCGAACGTCGGTTTGGATTAAGCGCCTTTTCTATGCGAAATTGCGAGCTTAATAATCTTGATCGAAGGTACAACTCATGGCATTGACCCGTAAGAAGAAGATTATTATCGCCGTGTCGGCAGTAGCAGTTTTGGCGATCATCATTATTGTCAGCGTCTTCGCCACCCGGAAGGAAGAGGCTGAAGTGACGACAATTAAGGTAGAAGTCAGACCCGAACTGCGACAGACCGTAACCGCATCTGGCGAAGTACGGCCGATCCGTTATATCAAGCTTACGAGTGAGGTCCCCGGCCGGATTGAAGAAATCTATGTGAACGCCGGCGATCAGGTGGTCCAGGGCAAGCCCTTAGTGCGCATCGATCCAACTCAGCTTCAATCCAGTCAGGAGGCGCAGTGGGCCGCGGCGCAAGCTTCGATGAACGATGTACAATCAGCTCGTAATGCCGTCTCTTCAGCCCAGCAAAGTTTGGTGGTCGCTGAAGCTTCAGTGTCCTCAGCACGTCAGCAGCTGGTTGCCTTGCAAACCTCGGTAGACCGCGCGCTAGTGGACCTCAAGACCGCGCAACGGGAGCTTAAACGATATAATGACTTGATCGAAGCTGGTGTGGCCTCCCGCTTCGAGTATGACGCGGCGCGAGATCGTTACGATCAGGCGAAGATTGCCGTTGAAACGGCGCGAGCGAATTTGGAGTCACAGAAGATTGCGGTTAAGGAAGCGGTTGAACGCGCCAATCAGCAGCGGATTGCCGTGCGCGACGCAAGGACGGGCATCAGATCGTCCGAAATGCGGGCGAGCCAGCAACAGGCGCTTCTGCGAGGCCAATCGAGCCAGCGATCCAAGGCCACTCAGCTATCGCCGTTGACCGGCGTAGTTGCTGACATCCCGACGAGAGTCGGTGAATATGCTGTAGCTGGTCTTTCGACCACTCCCTTAATGACGATCGCCGACATGTCTACGATCAACGTTGAAGTTAACGTGGACGAGACCGAGATTTCCAACGTCGAAGTGGGCCAGCGAGTGAAAGTTAAAGTTGATGCCCTTGGCGACAAAGAGATCCAAGCAGTGGTGACACAAAAGAATCCCCTGGCAATCTCCAAATCTGATACCCAAGGCGGGCTTTCAACTCGCGTGAACGTACAAGAGGCGAAAGAATTCAAGGTTACTGTCGAACTCCGTGACATGACTGATGAGGTCCGAAGTGGTCTCCGGCCAGGCATGAGTGCCACCGCCACAGTCACCACCGAAGTGAAGAACAATGTAGTGGCAGTGCCGCTGGAAGCGATTGTCGAGAAGGCCCCAACCCCATCACCTTCGCCATCCGCGACCGTCGCCGGAAGCGTGCCCGTTCCCACCTCTACTGAAAAACCGAAAAATCTCAAGGGTGTATACGTTCTCGAAGGCAACAAGGTGAGATTTATTGAGGTGACTACCGGGATTACCGGTGAAGCCGACATCGAGATCACCAGTGGTGTGCAGGCCGGAATGGAAATTGTCCGAGGACCCAGCCGTGTACTCAAGACGCTCAAGGATGGCCTGGCTGTTAAACGCCAGGAACGAAAGACCGGCGCGAACGCGAACGAGGCCAGTTAATGAGCGACGTTATCCTCGCAAGTCTTCCAGCCTCACCGGCTCTCCAGCAAGCGCAAGTCAATGGGCAGCTTAATCCCACCTCCCTGATCTCGATGCGCGACATCTGGAAAACCTATCAGATGGGCACCGAGGAAGTGCACGCGCTACATGGTGTCTCGTTCGAAGTTAGCAAGGGCGAGTACATCGCGATCATTGGCCCATAAGGATCGGGTAAATCTACCTTGATGAACTTGATTGGCTGCCTCGATACTCCATCGAAGGGCGAATACTGGCTCAACGGCAAGAACGTGTCAGAAATGGACGACGATGAACTGGCGCGGATTCGAAATCAGGAAGTGGGGTTTGTGTTTCAGACCTTCAACCTGCTGGCTCGGGCAACCGCTCTGCACAACGTGGAATTGCCTTTGATCTATGGCGGGATTGGTTCGACCCAGCGACATGAGATGGCCAAGCAGGCACTCGCATCGGTCGACCTGGCGGACCGCGTCACACACCGACCAAACGAACTCTCGGGCGGACAGCGGCAGCGTGTGGCCATCGCCCGTGCCCTAGTTAATCATCCCTCAATTCTGCTGGCGGATGAACCGACGGGCGCGCTCGATACACACACCAGCAGGGAAATCATGGACCTCTTTGAGCGGCTGCACTCTGAAGGCAACACGATCATCGTGGTGACTCATGAGCACGATATTGCTGCGCGCGCTCATCGCATACTCTCAATCCGCGACGGGCTGATCGAAAAGGACGAGAAAATCAAATAGGGACACCCGAGGCAATGGGCAAAGTGGCTCTGATGAGACCCGATGAGACCGAGGAAACGCAAGGGACATCGCCAATTAGTCATCAGTTCGGACCACGGATAGCGCCCCCTTCAAAATCACATCCCATACGTTTACTTCGCTTTGCCGCACTCTGGGAAGCTTTCCTGGTCGCCACCTCAAGCCTCCGCGCCAATAAACTTCGCACTTCCCTTACCTTGATCGGAATAGTGGTCGGCGTTACCGCAGTCATCGCCGTCGTCACGATCATCAAGGGGCTGGATAAGACTGTGGCCCAGACGTTTTCCTCTCAGGGATCCACGGTCTTCACAATTTCCAAAAAACCCCAGATCATCAAGTCGCGAGAAGAGTTCATAAAATTCAACAAGCGGAAGGACGTGACGAACGAAGACGCTGAAGCGATCGCCCGACTTTGCACGTCTTGCTGGCGCGTGGGCATCGCAGCGAATGCGTTCGAAACAGTCAAATACTCGGATCAAAAGTCAGATGGCGTGCGGGTTCGCGGCGTAACGCCGACAACGATGTTTGATATTGACGGCGTGGCCATCGATGTGGGCCGCATCTGGACCGAGGGGGAAGGCGACTCGGGCCGCGAGAACTGCGTCGTGGGACCGGACATTTTGAAGAACCTCTTCGGTGGCGCTGCGGCTGAGCGGGCCGTAGGACGAGAAATCAGGATCGCCGGGCGGCCTTATACGATCGTTGGGGTGCTGGAACCCCTCGGCTCGGTTTTCGGTTTCTCGCGCGATAACGTTGTCTATATCCCCTACTCCTCCTACCAGAAATCCTTCGGCTCTAGAAGTTCGATCATCGTCTTCATTCAGGTTCCTACGGCGGAGCAACTCGAAGCGGCTGAAGATCAAGTGCGCACGATCATGCGCAACCGCCGTGGCAAGATCTTCACCAACGATGCTGACGAAGGCTTCTCGCTGGAAACACAGGACGTCTTTCTTGATCTCTATGGGAAGGCGACGTCAAACATTTACATCGTAACGATTGGAGTGGCTGCGATCTCCCTGGTGGTAGGTGGTATTGTCGTGATGAACATAATGCTCGTTTCAGTGACCGAACGAACTAAAGAGATTGGTATTCGCAAAGCCATCGGCGCAAGACGGAAAGATATCCTGACCCAGTTCCTTATTGAGGCGGTAACAGTGACGGCAATCGGTGGAGTTATTGGCGTGGGGACTGGCTTTGGACTGGCCTACATCATTTCGGCACTAATTGGGTTCCCGTTGCTAATGAGTACTGCCTCAGCGGTGCTTGGAGTAGCGGTTTCATCTGTGGTGGGGATTATCAGCGGCTTGTGGCCGGCCTGGCGCGCCGCGAAATTAGATCCGATTGAGGCGCTGCGAGCCGAATGAATGCTATTGCCGATTTCCTGGTCTCCCGGTTTGTCAACGCTAAGCCTTAAGGAGACGCACCGCGCCGCTCCAATACAGAACCGCGGTAGCGACCGGATCCAAGCTTCAAGCCGGGGCCCAGAGTGCTTGTTACGGAACCGCGAGCGGTAGCGACCGGATCCAAGCACTCAAGTCAGCTGTAGTCCTCGTTCTTTAGAATCAGGAGGTTCTCTAGCTATAGCTAGGGGTCAGTTTGTCAGGTTCAATCTGGGATCCGGTCGCTAC
>JACCSP010000054.1 GCA_013812905.1 Pyrinomonadaceae bacterium | reverse complement strand
CCATACTGGTGGAGTCGGTAGGCTGTAGCGCCGAAGGTGTTGGTCTCGATAATGTCGGCGCCGGCGTGCAGGTATTCCGCATGGATCTCGCGTACCAGATCAGGATTACTGAGGTTTAGTTCGTCGTAA
The DNA here is from genome assembly GCA_013812905.1 of Pyrinomonadaceae bacterium. Classification (GTDB taxonomy): domain Bacteria; phylum Acidobacteriota; class Blastocatellia; order Pyrinomonadales; family Pyrinomonadaceae; genus PSRF01. The sequence continues at coordinate 18,871 of JACCSP010000054.1, read as the reverse complement.
CACCGATTAATGTAGACACCCTTGGCGTAGAGCATGGTGCCCATCGCGCCATCGAAGACGTGGATCCGGTCGCTTTGCAAGAGGTCTCTGAAGCTTTGCATCTTGGCTACGCTATTGCCAATTTCCAATTGCCGATTTAGAAAGCAGACAATCGAAAACCGGCAATTGACAATCGGCAATAAAAATGTCCCGCGCTAAACAACGCGGGACTTCATGATTGCTGAAGTTTTACGGAGCGTCCGTTGTGGACTGGCCGTGCTGTTTAGCGGATTGTTTTACGTGGCCGCAAGTCGCCTTAACTCACCACGTTTGTCAGCCGTGTTATACGCCGTTGAGGATTTGACTGTCAAGGCGCGTTCATTTTCCTGTCGTTCATTTTCCTGTACTGCCCTAATTTCAGTTTCCTTGCGTTTTTGAGTTCAGTGAAACGGGCGCAATTTCTTAGCGTTTGTAGAAAGTTTCGACCAACAAAAGCGATCCACGAAACTACACGAAAACACCACGAAATCTTTATTAGTGTCTCTTCGTGTAGTTCGGGGACCGTGTTTGATGTCCCAAAACCTCCTTGACATGAGCAGTAATCTTTGGCTGAATGCCTGCCGTAATCCCAAATTCCCCTCAGTTGTCGGCAGTTCAAAGGTAAAAAGGAGCTGAGCAATGGCGGCCAACACCATGAGCAGTGCCACTGGGATCCATGACCTTAACAAGCATCCGAAGGGCCTGTATGTGCTCTTCGCTACCGAGATGTGGGAGCGATTCAGCTTCTATTCGATGCTGGCGCTGTTTACCCTCTATCTGCAAAACCCGGATGAGGGTTTCGGATGGTCCGCCGCGCGGGCGACTGGACTTTACGCGAATTATCTAATGTTCGTCTATGCGAGCCCGCTTATCGGCGGCTGGCTGGCGGACAAGAAACTCGGGTACCGCAGAGCAGTAATGATCGGTGGTCTCTTCTTCATGGCTGGCCACGGATTACTCTCCATTCGCTCGATGCCGGCTGTCTATGCCGCGCTGACATGTCTGGTAATTGGAAACGGCCTTTTTAAGCCGAACGTCTCGACAATGGTCGGTAATCTTTACCCGGAAGGGAGCCACCTCAAGGATCGCGCTTACAACATCTTTTACATGGGCATCAACATCGGGGCCTTCGCCGCTCCCGTGGTGATGGAGGTTGTTAAGCAAAAGTTCGGCAATCACCCAGCTTTCGCTATCGCTGCCTTCGGAATGGTCATCTCCGTTGGCATCCTCTGGAAGTTTAAGAAGTACGTTGAAGAACCGAGACAGGGCGCGATTCTCGATCAACCGCTGGGCGACGTCGCCCCAGTCACTGCCGATGCGCCACCCGAGGGCGTCAGCCGACAGGGCGAAGAAGAAGGGGAGCCCACCCCAACGACGCCGGGCGGGAAGTTCGCACGTGCCTCTGCGGCGCGCGCGGGCGTGATGGATGCCGTTCCAGAATCCAAGCGCGTCTTCGCGCTGCTCGTGATTTTCGCCATCGTCATAGTCTTCTGGATGGTCTTCCACCAGAACGGCTCAACTTTGACCTACTGGGCCGACGACAACACCGACTGGAATGTTTCAGGCACGATCTCGAACGCCATCAATCCATTTTGGGTCGTCACACTCACTTTCCCGCTGATCTGGGTCTGGAGGTATCTAGACATGCGGGGCAAGGAGCCTGCAACGCCCACGAAGATGGCGATTGGTATGACGTTAACGGGACTCTCGTTCTTCATCCTCTTCTTCGCCGCGCGTTCGGGCGAGAACATGACGCCGAACGAATCCATGTACGCTTCGGGCAATTATAGGATCACGGAGCGTACCCTGAATAATCTGCGAGCGGAGGGTGTTCCCGAAGATTTGGTCGCAAAACTGGGAGCGAAGGCTGTCCCTGATGACGTTCTGCAAAGACTGCAATCGGAGGGCGTGTCTGAAGGGATACTCACCAAGATGCGGACGGAAGTTGTCGATGAAAAATACACGGGAGAGGCCAAGCTGATGGAGGCCGTGCTGCCCGTCCTCGGTCCGGAGCAGGCTCGAACTTACAGGCCGCAGATACTTAGACATTCTTACCTGTTTAAGGTTTCTCCGTTTTGGCTCATCCTAGCCTACGCGGTTGTGACTCTCGGTGAGTTGATGCTTTCGCCGATGGGACTGTCGCTAGTCTCGAAGGTCGCGCCGATCAGAATGCGCGGTCTTCTAATGGGCGGTTGGTTCGTGGCAACGGCCATCGGTAATAAGCTAACAATGATCGGCGTCTACTGGGACAAGTGGTGGCAGTCAAGCTTCTTCGCCATTCTTGGCACATGTGCGCTTGTTATGGCGGTCGTACTCATTCTTCTGCTGAAGCCGCTTAAGAAGGCGATGCCAGGCGTCTGACGCCTCCTTGGAGTTCCTTCGAGCCACGAAGAGGGTGGCAGAGCCGCAAGTAGTGGTTCGCCGCCCTTTTCATTCGGTTGCAAAAGAGCAAGAGTCACCGTCGGGCATAAAACCGCCCACCGCTGAGGTTGATGATAGTCCACAATTAGCTTTAGGAGTCTCAGAAAAAGTGAAACAACGAAAGTCCTTGTTGGCTTTAGTCGTTCTTGTGCTCGCGCTCTGCCTTCCGGCGCTAGCGCAGGACAAGTTACTCACTCTTGATGACATCTTCGACCCGGCGAAGAAAATTAACTTCAGCGGCACCACGCCAAACATTCGCTGGCTAAAGGATGGCACGCATTATTTACTTGCTAACGAACCCTCGAAGAAAAACGTGCCCAGGTTGCAGAAGGTGAATACTTTGACGGGCGAGATCACGGCCTTCCATGATGCAGCAAGAATGGAAGCAGCTTTCGCGGCCCTCGCAGGTCTTTCCGCTCAGGATGCGAAGCAAATGGCAGATCGGGGCTCGTATGACTTCAATCATAACGAGACCGCGGTACTAATTAATTTTGCCAACGATCTTTTCTATTACGAACTGGGTAGCGACAAGGCTCTACGCGTGACCCACAGCGCGGAAGAAGAGGTGGGCGAAACATTTAGTCCTAACGATTGCATGATCGGGTTTGTACGTGACAACAACATGTACGTTTTCGATCTTGCAACGCAGCGAGAGCGTCGGCTAACAACCGATGGCAATTCAAAAATTCTCAATGGCCGGCTTGATTGGGTCTACCAGGAAGAGCTCTATGGCCGTGGTAATTTTGAGGCTTACTGGTGGAGTCCGGATTCCACGATGCTCGCCTATCTCCGGCTCGATGAGAACCCTGTGCACGAGTTTACCGTCGTCGACCACATCCCCTACCGCCAGAACGTGGAGGTTACTCCCTACCCAAAAGCTGGCGATCCAAATCCCGTAGTCAAGCTCGGTGTGATCAACGCAGCTGGCGGTGCCACGCGGTGGGTGGATACTTTCAAATACCAGCCGGCTGACTTCCTGATTGCAAGGGTTTCCTGGACTCCCGACAGCAAGAAGGTGGTTTACCAGGCGCAGAACCGCGAACAGACGTACCTCGACCTCAATTTCGCGGATGAAAAGGATGGCAAGTCGAACACTTTGGTCCGGGAGGCCTCCAAGGCCTGGGTTGAGGTGATCGATAACCCGCGCTGGTTGAAAGACGGCTCCTTCCTCTGGCAAAGCGAGCGGAATGGTTGGCGGCATCTGTACCACTACGCTCCGGACGGGAAGCTTGTACGTAGGGTGACCGATGGCAAATGGGAAGTAAGATCCCTTGAAGGTGTGGATGAAGATAAGGGACTAGTCTTCATCACATCGACTGAACACAGCCACATCGCCCCGCAGCCGTACCGCATAAAACTCGATGGCACGGGCTTGACTCGCTTAGCAACCACCGACGGTTCTCATCGAATGGTTCTTAGTCCGGCGAACAATTACTTTATAGATCACTGGAGTGATATGAACACACCCACGCAGGTGCGGCTTTATGATACCGCAGGCAAGCTCGTCCGGGTGATCGAAGAGAACAAAGTGGAGGCGTTTAAGCAATACAGATTTGGTAAGCCTGAATTGTTGCAAGTGAAAACGCGAGATGGCTTTGTTATGGAAGCGATGATGCTCAAGCCGCCCGACTTCGATCGTAGGAAGAAGTATCCGGTGATGTCGTTCACTTATGGTGGCCCACACGCGCCGCAGGTCAGAAATGCCTGGGGTGGAGCCACTTCATTGTGGTATCAGTCGTTGGCGCAAAAAGGATACATCATCTGGGTTTGTGACAATCGCACTGCCAGCGGGAAGGGTGAGGAATCAACCTGGCCCGTCTACCGGAACTTTGGGGAACTCGAACTGCGGGACATTGAAGACGGTCTGACATGGCTTAAGAGCCAGCCCTACGTTGACCGCTCGCGGATTGGCATCTCCGGTTGGAGCTATGGCGGTTTCATGACCAGTTATGCGTTGACCCACAGCAAGAGTTTTAAGATCGGCATCGCCGGCGGCGCCGTTTCCGATTGGCGCGATTACGACACGATTTATACGGAGCGCTACATGGGAACTCCGCAAAACAACCCGGAAGGTTACACGAGAAGTTCGCCCGTCCACGCGGCCAAGGACCTCCACGGAAAGTTGCTGCTGGTTCATGGCACGATGGATGACAACGTGCACCTGCAGAACACGATGCAGTTTGTCTATGAATTGCAGAAGGCCGGCAAGCAGTTTGAGCTGATGGTTTATCCGAAGTCCAGGCACGGTGTGACTGATCCGCTACAGGTGAAGCACATGCGAACGATGATGACTGAGTTTATTCTGGGTAATTTGTAAGAACCGCTCCGTAGCTTCGGTCATCATGGCGGTTTTTTGTTTTGCAATAGTGTTCATAAGGAGTTTCACCAATTGGACACGCAAAAATGTCACCCTTAAATTGCTCCGAATGTGGAATACTTTCGGCCCAACACCGGATCCGCGAGCATTGTCTGCGTCGCAGGGCGACGGATGAATTTAGCCCAGTCTTTTAAGGCTGGGTAGTGTACTTACACCTCACTCAATTACCATATCATCTTCTCAACCAAGAATCGCCAGCCTTGGCTGGCCCTAGCGATAGAGCAACGTATCTGGTCATTCATCGGCGGCATCGCACGCCAGCACAAGATAACTGCGTTGCAGGTAGGCGGCGTTGAAGATCACATCCACGCCCTAATCATAGCGCACCAACTCTCTCGCCAAGCCAGATAGCTCAGCTTCTTAAAGGCGAGTCTTCGAAGGGGATCCACGAAGAGTTTCCTGCGCTGAACCAGTTCAGATGGCAAGATGGATACGCCGCGTTTACCGTGAGTAAATCGAATATCGCCGATGTCCCATCGCAAGAGAACCTTCCAGGAAGAATACGTGGAGTTCCTAATCAGAAATGGCATTGAGTACGATGAGCGATATTTGTGGGGGTAATTCAACCGTCGCTGACGCGACGCAATTCGAACCATCAACCTATCCCGGCCTTAAAAGACCGGGCTAAATTCGTGCCGCCGCTACGCGTCGAAGAATTAGAGTTTGGATGGGCGTTCTTAGCCAATCGTTGTAATGAATCGGCTAGCGCCGGAGCAAATCCCGCTTCGTGATCTTGAGTCACCTCCGCTGGCATCGCGGGCACCAGTAAGTTGATCTCCCGCCATGCGTAAGGCGTCGAATGCGGGCGCCGCACTTGAAGCAAGCTTTCCCTTCTCTCTCGTAGACCTGCCATGCTTTTCCAAAGGCCTCGCCGTAGGAAAAACCATTCGGATTCTCGAGATTAATTCGCGATGTTGAGCTGCCGGATACCGCGGCTCGCAGAACATCGCGAATCGCTTGATGCAAACGCTTAACACGTCGCACTGAAAGATCGGATGCGGTTTTGAACGGATTAATGCCTGCGCGGAAGAGCGCCTCCGCCGCATAAATATTACCCAACCCCAATATTCTAGTTTGATCCAGCAATAGAGTTTTCAGCGTGCGGCGTGATCTAGCCACCGTCTCCTTGAGGTAACCCACACTGAACTCGTCTGAGAAAGGCTCCGGGGCAAGTTCAGTGATTCCTTTTGTCTTACTTAGACGTGAGTTGGCCACTAGCTTCATTACGCCAAACTGCCGCTGATCCCGAAATACGAGGCGGCGCTCGTCGTCAAGATAAAAAACTGCGTGGGCATGGCGCGGAAGCGCATCTTCTGGCGACAATACCAAAAATGCTCCAGTCATCCGCAGATGGACCACGAGCACCTTACCGGAATCGAGTTCAATTAGAATGAATTTCCCGCGGCGGCCGACGGCGGAGATGCGCGACCCTTTCAACTTGCCATTAAAGACGAAAGGAGAGGTGGGTGAAATTAATTTTGCCAGGCGTATTTCGGTGGCGACTATTTGTCTTCCAAGCACAGCACGACGCAACGCGCGAACGACATGTTCGACTTCCGGCAGTTCCGGCATTCGCTTTCGTCTCGTTCAGAGGCCGTTATTAGGTCGTCCCGGACAAACAATATTCCTGATTATTCGCGCTCCAATTGCGCGGCTTAGACCTTGCCCATCAGGACCAGGATCAAAACTATGATCAAAATCAGACCCAGCGCCCCACTTGGCCGGTAACCCCAGCCTCTGCTATGTGGCCATGTCGGCACCGAGCCCAACAGCAATAGGACCAGAATGACTAGCAGTATTGTTCCCATTCCACACTACCTCCACTGAGTTTCGTTTGTGTTTCGATCTGCACTCGGTGTGAGTAAACGATGGCCGAAAGGTAATTGGGTTTCGTGTGGGAGTCAAACTAATTCTTCTTTGGAGTGCGCCTGCAGAGCGAAACGGCGACGGCGCTTTGGTTTTGCCGCAAAGTGACCAACGCGGTGTCGCGCTCGGGCTTGCCACCATTGAACTGTCATCCTCGTTTCCTCCTTTCACTGGCTGCTCATTCGCAGCTAGTCTAGACGAACCAACCTAACATTCAACATACATGTCTCCATATGGAACCATCCCTAGTGAGCCGTCGGCGCAAGCGTCTGGCCTTCTTTAAGAAGTCGTTTCATCTGGTTGGTTGAAGTGGCTTCCGCGTAGATGCGCAGCACTGGTTCAGTGCCTGACTGTCGAAACAGCATCCAGGATTCGTCTTCGAAAATAAACTTTACACCGTCGAGAGTCTGAACGTCGCTCACTGTACGTCCTGCAAACTCTGAGGGTGGTTGGAAAGCCAGACTCTTAACCAATTTCAGCCCTTGCTCCACCTGGATGTGCAGGTCACGGCGCCCAAAGTGAAACTCACCAAACTCCCGGTGCAACTCGCGCAGCATCCCTGAGGGTGTCTTACCGGCGTCGATGATAGCCTCCAGAAAGAGCAGGGAATTCAATAGGCCGTCACGTTCGGGAATGTGGCCTTTGACCCCAATGCCCCCGGATTCCTCGGCGCCTAGCAAAATGTCTTCTTTGAGCATTAAGTCGGCAATGTACTTGAAGCCGATTGCAGTTTCATAAATCTTGAGATTATGCGCGGCTGCGATTCTTCCCAGCAAGACTGACTGCGAGAAGGTTCGGACAACACCGCCAGCCATTTTTCGATTGCGCGCCAGGTGAAGCAGGACTAGGGGCACGACGTCGTGCATGGTCATCGTCTCGCCAAGCTCGTTAACCGCTCCCACGCGATCGGCATCACCGTCGGTGGCTAATCCCACGAGAGCTTTGGCCTCGACCACGCGCTTTTTTAGCGGACCAAGGTTGCTGTCTACCGGTTCGGGATTAATTCCTCCAAACAATGGATCACGCTCGCCGCGGATCGTTTCGGCCTTCAAAGCTCCTCCGGCCAGCAAACTCTCAACCCAGCGACCGCCGGAACCATGCATAGGATCTACAATAACGGTTTCCCCCGATCGCCGCAGGCGATCAAGATCTATGAGAGAAGCAATCTGTTCGCGGTAACTCTTTATCGCCGGTTCAAGTAGTTCGCGACCATCAGACGAAAAGGCGCCGCGTTTGATCGGATTAGCATCAACCAGAGTTTCCACTGTTGCTGTCGTCTCCGGAGCAGCGCTCCCCCCCCAGGGGGCTTTGATCTTGAAGCCATTATAGTCGGGAGGGTTGTGCGAGGCAGTAAGCACGATGCCACCGATAGCCCTTAGTTCCTTGACCGCCCAGGAGATTAGCGGCGTTGGAGCCGCTTCTTGAAAAAGGGCAATCCGAAATCCATTTCCTACCATCACTTCGGCGGCCCGTCGCGCGAAGTGCTCGGACAGGAACCGCCGGTCGTAGCCTACAACCACAAGCGCGGGTGCCCCTTGGGTTGCCTTGCTGATAACACCTCGGAACATCGGACTCTGAGCTTCATCGCGACTCACCTGGCCCACGGCGTCGAGTTGGCTGAGCAGCGATTCGTCTTTAGCTGTCGCGAGATAATCAGCATAGGCTTGGGCCACTCGTTCCAGGTTTGCGTAGGTGAACTCGCGAGCAATAATCGCTCGCCATCCGTCCGTGCCAAACTTAATTGGCGCCAGCGGTTCGCTCACAGCTTCGTGCCTCCCGTGATCGTGTAGTCAGTCACTGAGGTCTTGTCTCCTAGAACCGATCCAGGTCCGACTAGAGCCGAGCGCCCGACGTGACAACCGCGCCCCACAATCGCGTTCGAGACCTCTGCCGCGGTGCCTATGCGCGTATGAGGCCAGATAACTGAGCTCTCAACTTGGGCCCGCTCCTCAACAAAGCAGCCCTGCCCGAGAACAGATTTGATTATTCGGGCACCCGGCTTAATCTGGCAGTCATCTCCGATGATCGAAAGATCATCAATCTCGGCAACAGTCGCTGAATCAAACGATCCGCGGCGTTCCTTGATGTGGATTCGGCCGACTCGATTAGCCAGCAGGTCCTGATGCGCCTGAAGGTAACGTTCCGGCGTGCCAATATCTATCCAGTAAGTGCGCGGCGGGACGTGCGCATAAAATTTTTCTTTCCGATTTAGCAGATCCGGGAACAAACCGTATTCGAATGAGTAATTCTCGGCTGCAGGAATAAAATCTAGCACTTTGGGTTCGAGAATATAGGTACCTGCGTTGATCGTTTTGCAGGTAATCTCATCGTCCTTGGGCTTCTCGAGAAAACGATGAATTCGCCCATCGGTCTCTGTTTCCACCAGACCATAGGCTCGGGGGTTCTCGACAGGCTGCAATACGATCGTTGCGGCGGCTTTTCTTCCGTTGTGCTCGCGAATGACCGCTTTCAAATCCAGGTCTGTCAGGATGTCGCCGTTAAAGACCACGGTGGGCTCCCGAATGAGGTCTTCGGCAAACTTATAAGCGCCGGCTGTGCCCATCGGCTGCGGCTCGACAGTGTACTTTAGCTTCACACCGTATTCTGATCCATCGCCGAGCAAGCGCTCAATCTTGTTAGGTTGGTAAGATAACGAAAGCGTTATATCCATTATGGCGGCGCGGCGAAGAGTGTCGATCTGATAAAGCAAAAAGGGGCGGTTGCATATCGGTACTATTGGCTTGGGGGTGTAGACGGTCAGCGGGCGCAGGCGTGTGTCTTTACCGCCAGCCAGAATTAGCGCTTGCATGGGTGAATTTCCGGATTGCTGATTGAGGTTTGAATAGCGGAGGGGAGTCTAGCATTCCGTCGTGCGAGTAATCAATCGACTGCCCTCGAGGGATACTATCCACTAAACGATACGAAGGAACACGAAAATGCTTGTTAGTGTCGTTTCGTGCGGTTTCGTGGATCGTTATTTGGCCCAGAGCAGCAAATTTAGAGAGACCGCCGGGGAGATTTGGTTGTTTGTCACCCGCTGAGTAAACTATTGAAGCGCTCTAGTTCATAAGGGTGTTGCCTTTTGCTTTTATCAGCTACTTTCTAGTGGAGTTGCAATGTCCGAAATCAGAGAAGCAGTAATAATAGCCGCCGTCCGAACGCCAGTCGGCAGATTTCAAGGGTCATTAAGAGGCTTCAAAGCGACTGACCTGGGAGCCATAGTCGTGCGCGAGAGTGTCAAACGTGCCGGAGTTGAACCTGCAGAGGTCGATGAAGTGATCATGGGATGTGTAATCCAGGCTGGTCTGGGCCAGAACCCCGCCCGTCAGGCGGCGTTACGCGGAGGGCTGCTGCCCGCGGTCTCTGCAGTCACTATTAACAAAGTTTGCGGGTCGGGTCTCAGGTCTGTGATGATGGCTGCTCAGGGAATACAGTTGGGTGATACCGATGTGGTTGTGGCCGGCGGTATGGAGTCGATGAGCAATGCGCCTTACCTGCTTCCCAAGGCCCGGGAAGGGTACCGCCTGGGCAATGGCGAGCTGGTCGATGCAATGATCAACGACGGATTGTGGTGCTCCTTTGATAATCAGCATATGGGGTGCACCGGCGAAGTGGTGGCTGAACGGTTCACAGTTAGCCGAGCGGAACAGGATGCCTACGCTTTGAAGTCGCATCAAAAAGCCGCCGCGGCAATCAAGGCGGGAAAATTCAAGGACGAGATCGTTGCGGTGGAGATTCCGCAAAAGAAAGGGCCACCCACGATTTTCGACACAGACGAAACAGTGCGAGAAGATTCCTCGCTTGAGTCGCTGGAAAAGCTTAAGCCTGCTTTCAGGGAAGGTGGCACGGTTACCGCTGGCAACGCACCCGGCGTTAATGATGCAGCATCCGCTCTCGTGGTCACTTCGCTTGAGCGGGCCCGCAGTTTAGGTGTAGAACCTCTGGCCCGTATCGTGGCCCAGGCAACATCCGGGACTGAGCCTGAAATGGTAATGATTGCGCCGGTCGAGGCTATGAGACGAGTTCTCAAGAAAGCCGGATGGACGTTTGGTGACGTTGATCTGATCGAGTTGAACGAAGCCTTTGCGGTGCAGGCCGTGGCGATCATCAAAGAGTTGCATCTTGACCCGGAGCGTGTGAATGTAAATGGCGGGGCCGTAGCGCTGGGGCATGCGATTGGACAATCCGGGTCGCGCTTACTGGCAACTATGCTTTACGAGATGAAGCGTCGCGATGCGCATCGTGGAGTGGTTTCCCTTTGCCTTGGAGGAGGCAATGCCGTGGCCCTGGCGGTCGAGCGATAGTAGCCTACAACGATAGGAAATGATTACGGCTCGCAGTCACAACAAAAATTTCTTGGCATCCTGCATCTGGTGTACGGCCACTGCCGGTGATGCTGCTGATCGGCGTTTCCATCCTAATGCTAGTGATGTTGGCTGCGAATGCGGAACAAGTTCCAGTTGGTATTGCGATCGTGGTGATTTTCGTGGTCGCCATCAATCTGTTGCTAATCACGGCCTCGTTCCTTGCGGGTTATGCTTTGCTGAAACGCAAGCGTTGGGCTAAAACAAGGGGAATCATCGTGGCGATGGTGAATAGCTTGAGTTTTCCTCTGGGCACGGCCCTCTCTGTTTACACCCTGTGGTTTTTGTTTGGAGAAAGTGGAAGATTTCTTTATCACAAAGCGGCGTATGCGCTTCCTCATGGTGATGCGTCGTGGGCCAGGACGGCCAGCCGTGAATCAGAGCGCGCGTATACCCCGCCATCGCGCCGCCAGACTGGCGATAATTGGCAAGTCCGGAGTGTAAGCGAGTGACCGAAGTCATTGGAGTAGTTGGCGCGGGAACAATGGGTAACGGTATCGCCCAGGTGCTAGCGCGTGCTGGCTATCGCGTAGTCCTGCGTGATTTGAAGGACGATTTCCTTGCCCGCGGCCTTGCGGCGATCGAAAAGAGCTTACAGCGAGATGTCGAGAAGGAGCGCTTGGCTGCTAGCGAGAAAAAGGCGATCCGTGGCCGCATTGAGGGGACAATCTCCCTTGAGCCACTGTGCGACGCCTCGATTGTGATCGAAGCAGTAACGGAGAACCTGGGAGTCAAGATCGAGATTTTCAAAGCGCTCGACCAAATCACACCTCCCGAAACGATCCTCGCTTCGAACACTTCGTCGATCTCGATAACTAAGCTCGGTGCAGCAACTACTAGATCAGACAAAGTCATTGGCATGCACTTTATGAACCCTGTGCCAGTGATGAAGTTAGTCGAGGTTATTCGAGGCGTCGCTACGTCTGAAGCGACCTATGAGAAGGTGCGCGCCCTAACCGAGAAGCTGGGCAAGGCCCCTCTCGACTGTCAGGACTCTCCGGGGTTCGTTTCCAATCGCGTTCTCATGCCCATGATTAACGAGGCCATCTTTACTCTTTACGAGGGAGTGGCGACGCGCGAGAGTATTGACGGTATTATGAAGCTAGGAATGAATCATCCGATGGGGCCGTTGACGCTGGCGGATTTCATTGGCCTGGATGTTTGCCTGGCTATTATGAACGTAATGCACGAAGGGTTTGGGGATCAAAAATATCGCCCGTGTCCTTTGCTAAAACGTTATGTCGACGCGGGCTGGCTGGGGAGAAAGAGCGGGCGCGGGTTTTACGAGTACTGAAATCGGGTGCCGGGTCGCGGGTATCGGGTGTTAGAGATTGGTAGCTTGAAGCCGTTTTGTGAAGGATGAATAGCTGATTTGCTATTCGCTATTTGCTGTTTACTATTTTCTATAACCATTTGTGATGATTCAAGTAGCTCACTACTGCCAGAAATGCCTGGCGGCAAATCCGCTGGGTCAGGACTTTTGTTCGCGTTGCGGAACGCGGCTCATGATTATCATTGAGCCTGCCGCATCTCGTTACGAGTTTCCCGAATCAAGCGCCTCCAGCGAGGAGCACTTGCTGGAGCGAATCTCGGCGCTGGAAAACAGACTGGGCCGATTGACCGAGCGACTGGAGCGAGGTCTCGATCTCCTCTTGCGGCAGGCTCAGAATTCATATTCTGATCGCGCCTTGGTGAAAGCGCTGATCGGCCTACTAACGGACGAGGGTATTGTCGAGGGAGCAAGGCTGGAGAAGCTTTGGAACGCACAATGTCAGAGGGAGGCAGAAGAACAGCAAGAGAGCGCGCGTCGCGAGCAGCTGCGGGTAAAGATCCTTGCCTTTTATCAAGGGCTAGAAAGGGATTGTTTTGAGGAGTTTATTAACGAAGGTTTCCTCCTGATTGAGGATCAGCAAGTAGGTCGGGGTATTAGATCGCTGCAACGCGCAGCGGGACTCGCTAGGGGCAATGTTCCATTGCTTTCCTTTGTGGGGGAGCATTATTTCCGCACTGGCAAAACGCGACAGGCGCAAAGCTATCTAGCCCGGGCATATGAGCTTGCACCAGGGGACATGCGTGTTTCGCTTTTGCTGGGCTTGACCTGCGCCGATGAAGGCGACATTGAACGCGCCAAGGAGTTGCTGAACCAGGCAACGAGGCGGGGGGCCTCGTCCTTCGCGGCCCACTACGGACTCGGTCGCCTCTTCATCGCAGAAGAGAATTGGCGCAAGGCACTTAGGGAATTTAAATGCGCTTTGGCCAGCAAGCCATCTCCTGAGGCACATTACGCACTCGGCTGTCTTTATTACCAGTTAACACGCGATTCGCTGGCGGCACGTCACTTAAGAAAAGCGACGGAGTTTGACGACGGTTATGGCGAAGCCTTTTATGTCCTGGGCTTGATTTACCGGCGGGCGGGTCAGGAGAAGTTAGCACTGAAGTCCTTTGCAAAGGCTAAGATTGTAGAGCTTGCACAGGGGGCGAAACGAGCTGGTAGAAAACGGGCGGGCGGAGGAAAGTCCCTTGTCGTTCCCTTGTTTGAGGACGTCCAACGAGTTGCCGGCGGGCTGGTCACTGGGGGCAACGAGCGACTGGCCAAGGCATTAAGAAAGGATGCTTTAGATACCCTCGTCACCGTAGATATCGAGACCCCCTAGCTTTACTGCGTTGACACCTCAAGTCTCGTGGTTATAATAAAAACTTTTGTGCAGCGACTGCTTGAAGGCAATATTTGTACCAGGTAGTGTGTGATGCAGGTTGAACTTGCAGGACTGAGCAATGGGGCGTGCAACTTTTCCCACGAGTACACGACAAGAGAATTGGCTCTTGATGATGACCGGATAGTACTGGCCGGAGCCCCACGGGTATCTGGGCACATTACCCGCACCGAACATAAAGTGGTCGTGGAGGGTGAGGTTGCCGCAATCGCCGAGATAGAATGCGACCGCTGTTTACAATTCCTAGAGTTGCCGATTCGCAGTGACTTCCGACTAGAGTACATAACTGCGAACACCTACAGGTTGCTTGAGACTGCCGAGCTTGCGCAGGAAGACATGACGCTTTCGATTTTTAACGGTGAGTTTATTGACGTAGACGACATGGTACGTGAGCAGTTGTTGCTTGCTATTCCAACGCAGGCGATTTGCCAGGAGAGTTGTAAAGGATTTTGCCCCGTTTGCAGCGCCGACAGAAATGTAACCGACTGTAATTGTAACGCTCAAGAGATTGATCCGCGCTGGAGTGGACTGAAGAAACTAGTGAATCGTACGTCGTGAATCGTCAATAGATAATATGAACAAACCTGTCTCTTACTATTCACCATTCACGATTTACTCTTTACGAATGGAGTATCATGCCAAACCCTAAGAGTCGACATTCAAAAGCTCGCCGCGGGAAACGCCGGGCCCACGATGCCCTGCGCGTGCCGCAGACAACCATCTGTTCAAATTGTCAGGAACCTCGCCTGCAACATCGCGTCTGTCCTAAGTGTGGGTACTACAGAAACCGCGAAGTCGTGCGTGTAGAACAAACCTAGCCAACCAACAGTATTTCCTTTGCGAAATCAGTCGAAGAATGAGACCCGTCTGACGGGAAAAGTCGTTCTCGACGCGATGGGAAGCGACAACGCTCCTCATGCTGAGATTGACGGGGCGCTCGCTGCCGCACGTGATTTGGGTGTGGTAGTAATCCTGGTCGGGCAGCCCGAGAAGATTCAACCTGAACTTCGCCGGTGTGGCTGGCGCGGAGATGGAGATCGAGGGATTGAGCTGGTGGAAGCCTCCGAGGTGATCGGTATGGACGATCCCGTCGCCACCTCAGTCCGGCGCAAGAAGAAGAGCTCTTTGAGGATTGGGACGAAACTAGTTACTGAAGGTCGCGCCGATGGTTTTGTATCGGCGGGAAATACCGGCGCCGCCATGGCCACGGCAAAAATGGTTATCGGCATGTTACCCGGCGTAGACCGGCCAGCGCTTGCAGCGCTCATTCCCACCAAATCAGCCAAGCCCACCTTGCTTCTCGACGTGGGCGCAAATTCCGAATGCAAGGCGCATCATTTGGTCCAATTTGCCATTATGGGTGAGGCTTACTCGCGCGCTGTGTTGGGGACCCTCAAGCCCGCGATTGGTTTGATGAGCATTGGCGAAGAGGAAGCAAAGGGCAATGACCTGACCAAGGAAGCCTTTCCGCTACTGCGCGAGTTGAGCAGCCTGAATTTTGTGGGAAACGTGGAGGGGCGTGACGTTTTTTCCGGTCTGGTAGACGTGATTGTAACTGATGGTTTTACTGGTAACGTGATGTTGAAGCTCTCCGAGGGGTTGACGGAGGCGATGCTGTCGATGATTAAGCGCGAGCTAACCGTCTCCGCCGTCACCAAGGCCGGAGCTATGCTGGCCAGGCCTGCTTTCCGCAATATCAAGAAACGTCTGGATTATTCGGAGTATGGTGGCGCGCCCCTGCTCGGAGTGCGTCAGATTGTAGTGATCGGACACGGCAGGTCCAACTCTCGCGCTATTCGCAACGCGATTCGCAACGTGAAGGAGTTCTCCGAGAACCGCGCAAGTGAGCGAATTGAGCGGGGCATAGCTGAGACTAACGCGCTACATCGGATGGCGGGATCGCAGGAGCCTCCAAAGAGGGTCCGGGTACACTAGCTCGGTCGAGTTGGCTTTTGGTTTTTTAGTCGTTAGTATTACCGTTCCTTTTGCAGCTGAGGACAGTAGATGGCAAACGTACGCGCTGGGATTCTGGGCACCGGCCATTCATATCCTGAAGGCATTCTGACCAATGCCGATCTAGAAAAAACAGTTGAGACTTCAGATGAGTGGATAACCACGCGTACCGGCATTAAGCAGAGACGGAAAGCGGCCCCTGGAGAATACACTTCGCAGTTTGCAGTTCGCGCCGCGCGCCAGGCTATCGAACGTGCCGGGTTAATTCCTTCAGATATCGATCTGATCCTCTGCGCTACTGTAACGCCCGATCAGATTCTTCCTTCGACCGGCTGCCTGATTCAGGCAGAGCTGGGTGCCCATAAGGCAGCGGCTATGGATGTCGTTGCGGCCTGCTCGGGCTTTTTGTATGGTCTCACCCTGGCGAACACGATGATTCAGACTGGCCAGTCGCGTCACGCGCTGGTCATTGGGGCCGAGATCCTTACGCAGTACGTAGATTATTCAGATCGACAAACGTGCGTACTTTTTGGCGACGGAGCTGGCGCGGCGGTACTGGGATCAGTTGATGATGAGCGTGGGATTCTGGCTGCCCGGATCAAGTCGGATGGGAGATATGAGGAGCAACTCTATTCTCCCGGTGGCGGCACGCGTCGCCCGGCGAGCGCCGAAACGCTGGCTGCGGGAGACCATTTTTTCAAGATGAAGGGGAACGAGTTGTTCAAGGTGGCGGTGCGCTCGATGGCTGACATTTCGCGCGAGGTGCTGGAGGAAGCAGGTTTAACAGCCGAAGATGTGAGTCTGTTTATTCCACACCAAGCTAATCAGCGAATAACAGATGCCGTGGCAAACAAATTGAATGTTGACGACGAGCGCGTTTACTCAAACATTGCGATGCACGGCAACACGTCTTCAGCTTCGATCCCGATCGCCCTGGATGAGTGTATCGAAGCGGGGCGAATTAAGAAAAACGACTTAATTCTGTTGGCCTCATTTGGCGGCGGCGTAACCTGGGGCGGAGTGCTGATGCGCTGGTAAGGGACGCCTGAATCGTAAATCGTGAATCGTGAATCGTAAATAGTAAAAACGATCTTCTTCGACACCATCAATTCTTAAAAATTTAGAAACCAGACAGTGCTTCTCGATTTACGATTCACGCGTATGGCGATAGCGTACATCTTTCCTGGGCAGGGTTCACAGCATTCGGGCATGGGAAAGAACTTGATGGATAACTTTCCCGCCGCGCAAAGGGTCTTTGAAGAAGTAGATGAGGCGCTGAGTTTTCCCCTCTCTCGTTTGTGCTTTGAGGGACTGCCGGAAACCCTGCAGCTGACCGAGAACACGCAGCCGGCAATTCTGAGCGTTTCTGTCGCGGCGCTTCGGGCGATGGAGGCCGAAGGATTTTCCCGGCCGGATTACGTCGCTGGGCACAGCCTTGGAGAATATTCAGCGCTCGTCGCCGCGGGTTCTCTGAGCCTGGCGGATGCGGCAAGAACTGTCAGGGCGCGCGGACGTTACATGCAGGAGGCCGTTCCTCCCGGCCAGGGAGCCATGGCGGCAGTAATAGGGGCGGAACTGGCTGAGATTGAGAAAGTCTGTAAGGAAGCGAGTCGGGGTCAGATTTGCACGCCGGCGAACATTAATTCTTCAAACCAAGTGGTAATCGCAGGCAACACGGAAGCCATCGATCGCGCAATTGAGCTGCTCAAGAATATGCGAGAAAAGGGCGCGCAGCGCGTGGTGAAGCTGAATGTGAGCGCTCCGTTTCATTGCGCGTTAATGATGCCCGCGCAAGAGCGGTTGGCCGCTGATCTGGAAGCTTTGAGTCTTGACGATCTGCTCACGCCGCTGATAAGTAACGCTGACGCAGCGGAAGTAAGAAAAGCGGCAGATGCCAGAGCCTCTCTCGTCAGGCAGGTTACATCGCCTGTGCGTTGGCTGGAATCGGTTGAGTTGTTGATTCGCAAAGGTATTGATACCTTCGTCGAAGTTGGGCCGGGAAAAATTTTGAGCGGTCTAATGCGCCATATCAATCGCGAGGTAAAAAGTCTAAACGTAGAACATACCGCGAGTCTTAAATCGACTAGCGCTATTCTGGGAATTTCTCAGGGTTAAAACGAGTTTTCATAATCACAGAGGAGCAAAACGAAATGCCCGATCAAGAGATCGAAAACAAAGTAAAGCAGATCATAGTTGACGAACTTGGTGTGGATGAGAATGAGGTCACTCCAAACGCTCGCTTCATCGATGACCTGGGTGCCGATTCGCTGGACACGGTCGAACTCGTCATGCGTTTTGAAGAAGAGTTTGGCATTGAGATTCCTGACGAGGACGCCGAGAAAATTCAGAGTGTGCGCGACGCGTACAACTACATCGACCAGCACAAAAAGTAGTGATAAGCGATAGGTAATAGGTGGTAAGTGAGAGCAGTTTAGTCTTGCGTGATCTGTCCCTGGTAAACCTTTCACCTATTGCCGCTTTCAAGGAGCTTTGATTTGACACGAAGGGTTGTGGTCACAGGCCTCGGCCTGGTAACGCCGATTGGTAACTCAGTCGCGGCGACATGGACTGCGCTGATGAGAGGTCAGAGCGGCGCGGATCGCATTAAGAGATTCGACGTCGAGAAATTCCCAGTTAAGTTTGCTTGCGAGATTAAGGACTTCGACCCGCTAGATTACGTCGAGAGGAAAGAGGCGCGCAAGATGGGCGCCTTTATTCATTACGCTATTGCCGCGGCCCAGGAAGCGATGGCCGATAGTGGTCTGGAGGTTAGTGACGAGTTCGCCGAGCAGGTTGGCACCTACATCAGCAGCGGCATCGGCGACTTCTGGGCAATCGAACGCGAACACTCGAAACTTCTACAAGATGGCCCCAACCGTATTTCTCCCTTCTTCATTCCTTCGGCAATAGTTAACCTCGCCGCCGGTCAAGTTTCGATCCGCCACAACGCCAAGGGACCAAATTCAGCCACGGCCACGGCTTGCGCTGCCGGGGCCCACGCGATCGGCGATAGCTTTAAGATCATTCAACGAGCAGCCGCAGATGTAATGATTTGCGGTGGTGCGGAGTCGGCGATCACGCCCATGAGCGTGGCGGGTTTTGCTGCCATGCGCGCACTCTCGACGCGAAACGATGATCCACTCACGGCGTCACGGCCT
>JACCSP010000001.1 GCA_013812905.1 Pyrinomonadaceae bacterium | reverse complement strand
GCCTTGGGCGTGAGCCGTAGGTCGCTGCAAACAAGGGGTCCCAAGTCTGCGAAGGCAGGCGACAGCGCGAAGCAAATCCGCGCTATGGTGGATGGTGAATGGTAAATCGTTAAGTCAAAGGTTTGTCTCAAACAACGCGCTGCCGCCCGTTCTTACGGGCTAGCGATTCTTTGCCATGTACGCTGGCGGTCACGCCCCAGTCATTATGATGTCGCCCGCTTACGCAGGCTCGATTGAGTGATGGTTCACGAATAATTCGACTGGCGAGGGTCGCCCTTTTTCCCAAACGGCCCTTGGAGACAGGGCACAGGGCACAGGACATTAGCGGATTCCGATGTGTATAGACCACTTGCATCGATAAAACATTTCGCTCCTCCGGGGCTAGTGGTCCATCTTCGGGCCAATGGTCTATAAACATTCCCGGCTCTAAGGGACCCGGATGGGTAAGGGGTCATGACCCACCAAGCTCGAACTGCAGATTAGACGGATGCAGATTAGACTAACTCTTCAAGCGGGTTCTGTGGTAGAAGAGTACTACTCTCAGAGCTGTGTATCGTGCTACCGCGAACTCGTCTATTAACTAAGTCGATCGAGATAGGGCTAGGTCCGGTGTTCGGCAGATTTTGCGGAACTACAAGGTTGACACCACCGAATTCACAGCTCCCGCCCCGGGATAACTTGGCTGAAATCTGAAAATCTCCTAGGGAGGGCTTAGATGAAACGGAAGATTGGGCGCCTAGCCCTTGTCGTGGTATCGCTGTGCATGGTTGTGCCGAGGTGTCTCGGCCAAAAGACCACTGCTCAAGTTGTCAAACAACAATCCGGCTACACCTTGTCCCTGGAGTTGGAGTTCTCCAAGAAGAACCGAAACAATCTGCAGCGGGCCGTGTCTCTCCTGCTCGCCTTGGGACCGAATGGTCATGCCACCGGATTTCTAGTTGGTGACGGACTAGTGATGACCGCTTATCACGTCGTTTCCGGCGAGTTAAGCGACTCGAAAAAGCTTGCATTGGGGTTTAGCGCGAGGGATCAACTGCAGGTCAAAGTATTCGTAAATGGCTGCCAGGCGACTGTGATTAGGGTGGATAAGGAATCCGATTTGGCGCTACTGGAAATATGCGGTTCCCGCAAACAAGTCAAAACTCCGGCCTTCCAGGCAAGTCCCAGTAAAGATGACCGGCTGCTCTTAATTGCCAGACCACACGGAGATAAGACCGTCAGCCAGGGAATACTTCACGGTCCTTATTTCTTCCGCGGTCAAGAGTTTTTATCTGCGCGAATTGAGGGCCGGGATGGCTATTCAGGGAGCCCAATTTACAATCAGAATGCGGAAGTTGTAGGAGTTTTTAGTGGTTATGACTGGTCACAAAAGCTTGCCCTGATCAGCCCCGGGATAAAGGCCCAAAAACTGCTTGAGGACCACGTCTCCAGCCCTAAGCCCTGAGATCACAAGTCCGGGCTTCATACAGACGTGGTTCGTAGGCTGAAGTGATGAGCGGCCGACGTTCTTTAGTTGAGAAGATAATGTGATAGAGGAGATTGGTGAAGGATTGAGACATTTGTGAGATTCCTTTCGGCTTTTTGAGAATTGTTGACCTGGCCTTATGCCGAACAGCGAGTGCCGACATAGTACGCGAAAACGCGTCAAACGCGCGCCCGGAAGTTCGTGGTGTTTGTCGAAGCGCATCGTCTTTCGCCCGCGTTTGCGCTCGGGGATCCGGGATGGCATATACCTGGGGCTCACACCCCAGTCTTTATGCTGACGCCCGCGTTCGCGGGCTGAAGACAGTCCGGAGATCTTTTTCAGCCTTATCCAAACCTCCGCCGTCTAAGTTGTTGACTCGGGGCTTGCCCAACATGGTATATTGACGCTTACCCTGCGCCTCGGCCGAGGGCCCCGCCATCGTGAACCCTCACAGTTTGCGGTCAACGCAAGTGATCTTGTGACGGAGAGCCATTGATATGACTAACAGTCTCCCGTGTTGGACGCCTAAGAGCTATCTTAGACTAGTCTATTTTGCTACTCAGATTGCCCTTCTGATTGGTATCAGCGGTGGTCGAACCACACTGGCTGCGAATAGGCCGCCGGTATTGTTGAGCCAGTCTACTTCTACCCGAGCAATTGCCTTCGAATCAGTCACGAGAGTAGCGGAGCCTTTCCCGCTCACGGCATCAATCCCATTTAGCTCTGATACGCGCACGCGGATCGCCATTTTCGCGATGAATCTGGAACTGCTGGCCGCTTATGGGTCGAGTACTTCCGCTGAAGGAGCGAGTGCTTTTACAGCGGACGCGCAGGATGTCACGGGCAAACGTTATCCGCTAAGGATCGAGCACCTCGGTCAAGTGCCGGGCTTTCCAGGCATCACCATGATAATCGTGCGGCTGGCTGATGACATGGGAGACGTTGGTGACGTACTCCTGGCCCTGAACCTGCACGGCGTCTCCAGCAATCGAGTTCGTGTCGCAATCGGTCATATGGGAGGAGGGCCACCGGACGACCCCGGAGCAGTGGCAACGCCTGCCCCGGTAACTCCACCGCCCGCCGATCAGCCACTAGCGCTGGAGTCCTTTACTGGCCCATCAAGTGATGCGGACACTGTGCGTTTTCTGGAACAGGCATCCTGGGGTCCGACCACCGCCGAAGTTAATCGCGTCAAGGCACTGGGCTTCCGCGCTTACCTTGACGAGCAATTCAATGCTCCTGTTTCCAATCCTGCTAAGGGATCGAACTATCCTGACCTTACGTTCCCGCTTGATGACCAGGGCACGGCGTGTCCCAGCACTAATCCCTCGGACCCGAATTACAATCAGACAGTCTGTAATCGTGACAATTTTTCTATGTACCCGATTCAGCGAACCTATTTTACGCATTCGCTCTACGGGCAGGATCAATTACGGCAGCGGGTTGCGTTTGCCTTGCACCAGATTCTCGTAGTTTCCGGCCTGAGCCCCCTGAACCGCGGAAGCTGGATGACCATGTACGTGCAGGCACTCGACCGCGGAGCGTTCGGCAACTATCGCACGCTTTTGAATGAGATCACCCTAAACCCGTCGATGGGTGAATATTTGGACATGCGTTTGAGCACGCGAACGAACCCGAATGAGAACTGGGCCCGCGAAGTGTTGCAGCTCTTTTCCATTGGGGTTAACGAGCTGAATATCGACGGCACGCCGAAGCTCGATGCCCAGGGTGCAACAATTCCGACCTACTCACAGACCACAGTAAACGAATTCACGCGCGT
>JACCSP010000042.1 GCA_013812905.1 Pyrinomonadaceae bacterium | reverse complement strand
TTTTTGTCGATTCAGAGCATGGCTTTGAGATCCATTTGCCATCTTAAAAGTTAGGACTACTCAAAGGAGTCACTGATTAGCTCAGCAAATAATGTTTGGGAGTCAAAGAATCTCGGATTTGCAATTGTATTGGAAAATTTGGAAAATATTGAACGTCGCCGATTTTTTAGTGGCGAAACAAGGTCGAGATCACCGATGCGGAATGACCAGCGTGAATTCGTGATCAGAAATTCGCAATCGGAAATCCGAAATCCGCTGATCCGAAATTCATTCGTCCAAAGGACTCCGCACGCCCTTCCCGCCACGGTTCAACACATGGGTATAGATCATTGTAGTGCTCACGTCCTTGTGACCGAGCAATTCCTGAACTGTGCGAATGTCCGATCCCGATTCAAGCAAATGGGTAGCGAAACTATGCCTAAAGGTATGGCAGCTCGCTGCCTTTTGAATGCCCGACTTTCGCAAGGCCTCTTTCACAGCGCTCTGCAATACCCAGTCCCCAACGTGGTGTCGCAACGTCAAGCCTGAGATGGGGTCGCGGCTCCGTTTCGCTGCGGGGAAAACAAACTGCCACGCCCATTCTCGCGCCGCGTTCGGATACTTGCGCGCCAACGCTGTAGGAAGATTGACCGCTCCATATCCCTCCTTAAGGTCCTGTGTGTGATGTGATCTGACTCGGACCAACTGCCCCTGCAGAGGTTGCACCAGCGTGTCAGGCAAAACCGTAACCCGATCCCTTCCTCCTTTTCCGTCCCGAACGGTAATTTGCCGGTATCCGAAATCCACGTCCTTGACTCGCAAACGCAAGCATTCGTTCAATCTCAGTCCGGAGCCATACAGCAGGCTGGCCATCAGCCACTTTGTGGGCGTGAGATGGGACAGCACCGCTTTGACTTCATCACGAGTTAAGACTACCGGCAGCCGAACCGGTTTCTTTGCGCGCGCTACATTTTCAAGTCTTGGGAGATCAATGTGCAGCACTTGCTTGTAGAGGAAGAGCAACGCGGCCAACGCTTGATTCTGGGTTGAGGCTGAGACTGTGCGCTTGACTGCAAGGTGAGTGAGGAAGTTGCCGATCTCTTCGGCACCGAGCAGGGAAGGATGGCGCTTACCGTGAAAGAGGATGAACTGTTTGATCCACTGAAGATAAGTCTGCTCAGTGCGGTAACTATAGTGGTGTGTCCGCATCTGGTCGCGCGCCTGTTCTAGTAATTTGGGCATGGTGAGGCTCCCGTATCACCTGCCACTCATGTTAAAAAGGCTTATGACACTTACGAGACTACTGACAACATTTCTCCTTTTCAGCTTATCCGTTAATTTACTCGTGAATGCTAATGCGCAAACGCTTTTGACTTGTGGCGCACTATTTAAGCAAACTGCTTCGCCTCCCAGTGACGTTCGCGCCACGCTTGAAGATTACTTTCAGAAGGCGTCAGGCCTTGGTTTTTCGGGCGCGGTGCTTGTTGCCAAAGACGGCAACATTGTCCTGCGAAACGGCTTTGGCTGGGCTGATGAAAAGCAGCGCATTCCAAACACCGCCGAAACTGTCTTTGATATCGGCTCGATTACGAAAGTTTTCACGGCAGTTGCGATCATGCAACTCGATGAAAAAGGCAAACTCAGAACCTCTGACTTGATTAGTAAATATTTTTCAAATGTGCCGAAGGATAAAGCCGGCATCACAATTCATCATCTGTTGACGCATACTTCGGGACTTGAACATGAAGACTTTTATGATCAATCCTCGGAGGAGATCAGAGCCAGCCTCAAGGACAGGGAAAAGTTTATTCATCGAATTCTAAGCTTTCCGCTCGCCTTCCAACCGGGCGAAAAGCGGCGCTATTCAAATTCCGGTTTCAGCTTTCTCGCTGCCATCGTCGAAAAACTCTCAGGCCAAGCTTATGAGAAGTATCTCCGGGAAAATATTCTGAAACCAGCGGGCATGTCGAACACCGGTTATGTAATTCCGAGGTGGAAAAAGAAGTTGGTAGCTCACGGCTACAACGACGGGCCAACGGATTACGGCTTTCCCTGGACGACACAGTGGAGCGGAAAAATCATACCGTGGGACTTACTTGGCAATGGCGGTCTCCTTTCTACGGTTGACGATATGTATAACTTTGGCGTGGCTCTGTCGGGAGAAAAACTACTATCTCGAAGGGCGAAAGAGAAGATGTTCACGGTCTACTACGCTGATAGAGACCAGGCATATGGTTGGTTTGTCTCAAAGACCGAGCAGGCCAACCACATTTTCATCAATCATGCTGGTGATGCTGTTCCGCAAGGCTGGAACGCCGACTTTCGCTGGTATAAAGACGACAATCTGATAGCGATTGTCTTGACTAACAAACGCATTCGAGCAGGAAGCATTCGGCGTTATTCGATGAATCATCTGGTTGATATCGTGCTTTTCGGAAAGTCGCCTCTGGTGCCAGCTTTCGCCACTGTTGATGCAGCAAGACTGCGAACTCTGGAAGGAACTTACAAATTAGACTCAGGTGAGTTGTTTCACGTCAAAGCGGACACAGCGGCAGTCGGGGAAGCAAAAACTCAACCGATCCTTATGATTAGCGGGGAGGGACAGCGAGCCATTGACTTGCTGTTTTCCGCAAATCAAACACCTGGTTTGACCAAACTTTCGCTTGAACTCAACGACAAAACCAAAGACTATATTGAGGCCCTCCGAAAAACCGACATCGCAGCCCTCAAAAATATTCTGCCGGAAAACATCTCGGCGGAAGACGCGGTAGGACGTTGGAATGGATTCGTAAAACAAAACGGGGAGTTTGAAAAAGTCGAAGTTCTCGGAACATCACCGCTCAACCAAGCCGGAATGCAAACTTTTCTTCGCCTTAATTTTGAAAAGACGTCGGGTTCTTATCATGTCACGTGGCGTGAGGCGAAACTTCACGATCAGGAAGAAGATAGACTGCAGCCGGAGATAACGGCGTTCTTGAGAAAGTCTTTCGTCGTCTTTCCCCTGAATCTGCCTTTTCTTCCGCAATCCGAAGCCAATTTTGCGACTTATGACTTATTCAAAGGACGAACGGTAAACGTCAGTTTCAGTAATGATGGAAAATTAGTCGTCCACACGAAAGATGGGGATGTGGTTGCCGAAAAGGTTAAAACACAGTAATAAAATCAATTGGTCTAGAGC
>JACCSP010000039.1 GCA_013812905.1 Pyrinomonadaceae bacterium | reverse complement strand
GCAAAGGCGCAATATGCATTCCTTCCTTGAAAGCCGATCCCGCGCTTAATCCCACCTGGTCTACGATGGAGTCGTCGGGTAACGTCAGAGCTATGCCACCGTCGCTGGCAATTCCGCTCGTGTACGTTTGATCCCCAATGACTGAATCGCTGTAGCTTGGACCGGTCGCCAGAAAATGCCCGCGCGCGGGAACGATTGTGCCCGTGGCGATCACTAATCGCGTGCTGATGCTTCCTAAGCTGCTTGACCCACGCACTTTCCAGCCAGCAATCGCGATCGGCAGGTTAGTATTATTGTAGAGCTCCACAAACTCATCGCTCGCGCCGTTAGGACCGCGTGTGCGCAGCTCACTGATCACGACCCCTGGCGTTGCAGCGGGCGATGGTAAGGGTAACGGCGTCGGAGAAGGAATTGGCGACGGAAATGGGGTCGGGTTTGGAGGGGGCGGTGGAGTGGGCGTGGCGGTCGGGGAGGGGCTCGGAGAGGGACTCGGGGAAACCGAAGGAGATGGCGAAGCTGTAGGTGATGGATTGGGCGCTGGATCGCTATTCACATTCTGCGGATCGCTAGGTGAAATAAGTTGAAAGTCGTTGAAGTTGTCAGTCGTATCCTGGCTACTGCCCCTCAGGCCCCCAGGCTTCCGCTCGTAACTTTGATCAGCATCACTCGGCAGGGGAGCAAGGTGCACGCCCTCCCTGAAAGCGGAGCCAGAACCCATCCCCACCTGATCGACAACCGAATCGTCCGGCAACGTCAGCGCGATGCCTCCGTCGTTGGCAATTCCGCTAGCAAACGTCTGGTCGCCCAGAATAGAGCCGCTGTATCCGCCGGAGTTGGTAACAAGAAGATGACCACGAGATGGAATTACCGTACCCGCACTGATTGTTAAGCGAGTGCTTACGGTCATTGCATTGCCAGAGCCTTTTATCTTCCAGCCGCCGACGGCAATTGCCGTGTCACTTTTGTTGTAGAGTTCGATAAACTCATCACTCGCGCCACGCGGACCACGTGTGCGAAATTCACTGATAACTATGAAGGGAATGGGAGTCGGCGATGGCGACGGAAAAGGCAAAGGTGACGGAGACGGTGTTGGGGTCGGAATAGAAACCGTCAACACTGCTGGCGTCGACTGCACACCTCTTGCCGAGGCAATTATTTGAGCGGTCCCCGCCGCCACTGCTTTGACCAGCCCCACACCATCAACGGTCGCTACCGCATTATCGTTTGATCGCCACCCGAAGATCACGCCGCTCAGCTCCTGAGTATTGTGATCGAACGCTTTGGCGGTAAACAGGAACTTTTCGCCCAAAGTAAGCGACAACGACGCGGGAGAGATGAGTATAGTTGAAATCGCCGGTCGCGGAAGAAACGCTGTGCCGTTAATTCTTGTTCCCGGGCTGAACGAACGACCCTCGCTCTCAGGGACCGATTGATGCAGGCGAAAATTTCCCGTCCCATCGGGCGAGCGAGTGAGGGACTCATTCGCATCCCCGTGCAGCCCCGTAGAGCCGCCGTAAGTCAGAAACGTCACTACCATGCTCGACGAATCTCTAAGTGTAACTACTCCACCGGAATTCAGGAGCGACAATCCGCCGGATGAGGCCTTGGAGATACCTGCCCCGCCAAAGGCGCTGTTAGCTGAATCAGGATTTCCACCTCCAAAGACAACGATAGCGGTTGCTGCCGGTAATACGGTTCCCGCGGCAAATCTGTGACGAATGATGTCGGTGGGGCCGCTGGGTATGCGAGTCTGCAACTGAAAGCCGCTGAGATCAATATCTCTTTCAGTTGTATTCAACAGCTCGACAAATTCGTCTTGGGCAGAGTTGCGCACGCCGTCGTGATTCGCGTCACCTGATGAGCCATCGGGCGGATCCGCCAGCAGTTCGTTGATAATAATGTCTCTTTCTGAACTCCCGTTGAGTTTCACATCAACGACATTGCTTTCATGATTGTCTGCCATAATGGTTAGACCAACCATTCCAGCACCGCGCAAATCTGACGGAACCAGTACGTGAAGCTCGTCGAGACCGGGAAGGTCTCGTGATCTTTGTATCGACTCCACCATAACTGGATGGCCCGCGATTATTGCGGACGTATCGGAACTTCCGCGCGCCCCGGTGGCAAATACCAGAAGTCGAAGTGCGCCACCAGTGGGATCAAAAGGGCCAGAAAGAAGCGTGTCGCCGTCCAGAACGACACCCTCGCCAAGACCGTCCCCACTCAATGTAAAGATACCGGGCGCCGAAGCACTGATGGTTACGTTAGTCCTGGATTGAAACCCTTCCGCATTCGTGAGCATCACCTCAGCGGGACCGATCTCGGTCTCAGGAGGCACTACAAACGTGACCAGTCCGGTTGAAACATAGAGAATCATGGCGGCGCGACCGTTGACGCTAAGTGTGGTTCCTGAGAGCGATAAAGGAAAGGAGCCGTTGCTTGATGGCTTAGCCTGTTCAGTCGTGGTAGCGAGGGCTGTTCCTTTGGCAATCGCTATGCTGTCAGGTGCGATCGTCCGGTCAGTCCCGGCTTCATTACCGTGAGCGGCTCCATTCGAAACTGTAAGCGTGCCAAACGCTGGGCGAGACTCGATTATTGCTACATATATTTCAGAATTGTCCGCGAGATCATTTGATGAAACCGAACCTGAAAGAACCCGGGGAAAACTGAATGCTGCGATACTACCGTCATCATTTAGCGATGAGACCACCGCTGCGGTAGCTCCAGCAGGAGCCTCCGTCAACTTAGTGATTTGGCCAGTGGGAGTGTCGTACACGTACAGCTCGACGCTGCGATCAATGTTCCCTCCGATCACATTTCGACGAGTAGCAAAAGCGATGCGTTTACCGTCACCGCTGATGGTTGGATGAAGAGGAACGTCGTCTGCACGTGTGCCGAGAGCGGAGATCTGCGTCGTTACGTTGGACCTTGCATCAAAAAGAAATACCTGGCTCTGAAGTGGCGCGGTTTCAGCTGAGTAGACGACGCGTGAGCCGTCGTCGCTGATTGCCCGACCGTACGTCAAAGATAAACCGGCACGACTCGTTGCTACCGTGACCGTACCGCCACTGTTGCGGTCGTACAAGAGTAAGTCTCGTAAGTTGCTTTGACTCTGGCTTTCATCGCGAACGAAGGCCACGTGAGAGCCGTCGCCGCTGATCTTCGCTTCGGTAGCGCCGACGATCTCGTCAGAAGAGGTGATCTGGGTGACGACCTGAGTGGTTGTGTCGATAGTCAGAACCTCGAAATTGCGATCGGCGTTCAGTCCCGTCAAGTTGCGATTCGAAGAGAAGGCAATGATGCCTCCATCATCGGTGATTGAAGGTTGAACGTTGCCATCGCGAACCCCACTGGAGATGTCAGCAGGAGTTGTATTGGTAATCTGGCTGACTATTGCGTCGTCAAAGAGGAATATTTCTGAGTTTCGATCTCGGTTTGTCCCGACGAGATCTTCGGTTGAAGTGAAACCGATACGCGACCCATCTTGTGAGACCGCCGGAGCTACTGCTCTGGAGATACCGATTTGAGCGAACGCCGGTGGGACCATGGAAAGATCAGCGCGTATCGCGCGAAAACCTTGACCACCGCTAATGCCGGCCAGATTCCCCGTCGTTTCAAACGCGACGACGCGGCCGTCACCACTGAGGGAGGGGTTGAGGTTAATGATATCCTCGGGTGTGGTTGTCAGCCGACGGACTGGGG
>JACCSP010000034.1 GCA_013812905.1 Pyrinomonadaceae bacterium | reverse complement strand
CGCCCCAATCATTAAATGCCTTGACCGTTCATTTTTATTCCCAAGCGGGAACTTTCCGCACCTCATTACTGTTGAACTAACTATGCCGATGCTTTCGCTTTGAAGTTCATCCCTTTGCTACCAAGCGACCCCGTTAAGTGGACGCTGGAGAACTGGGTTCGATGAAATCAGCCTGCGAGGACGAGAAAGGCTAAGGCACTATCGGATGAAGTGAACAACAGGATACAGAAAAGGAGTGAATGAAGAATGAAAAAGAGAACGAGAAACATCGCCATGTTGGTCTGCCTGCTATCGCTGGTGACCCTTGGCCTGCCAATGCCGACTCAAACTGTTTTCGCGCAGAGCGCCAGAGCCAACTCCGTGAGGACTCCGAGACCCCGGGGAGATACGCGGAGGTTCGCCCGGCGTGGAGATATTCGCCGTTTGCCTCCGCTGCTCAAAGTGCGGCTGATCGAACTGGCGGCGCGACCAAATACTTTCGACCCGATCACGGCCTTCAGCGAGGCTGACGATCCGAGCCAACTCTTCCAGTTCTACTTGCTGGACACACTCAACTTCCAGCCCAACGTCTTCACCGCGACGATACCCGGGATTAACGACGGCGCGATCCCCACCGCCGCCAACGCAGCCAACGGCGGCCTGCCCACCATCGGCGCCGTTCGTGTAACCTTAGAACCCAAACCCGGTCTGCCAACCGACCCCAACGATCCGCGGGCGTTCATCGATATTTTCATGGATTTCTCCGGGCTGTTCGTCATCAACAATGAATCCGGCTGGTACGAGGGATGGATGATCAGCGATATCAGAGTGCCGCGCGTCGCGCCGCCGCGCCCTGACGGCTCGGCGCAGTTCGGGACGATCACCCAGGCCGACTTTACCGCCATCGCCGCGCGCGGGAGCGGCAACAATAGAGTGATCGGTAACATCTTCACCGCGGACGGCAACGCGCCGCGCATCGGCAGCGTGACCGACATTTTTCCGATCCCCGAGCGCCAGCCCAACACCGTCCCGCATCCGGTGAGCATGGGTGCCTTTAACGCGCAGCAGCAATCGGACGTTCATGCCTATTGGGAGTTCAATCGCTCGACTAATTGGATTTTCCCGCACTACGAGCTGCCGTTCACCGGCGGCGTGCCCGGAACCTTTGCCGCCGGACTCCAATACAACAACTACATCCCCAATTTGCATTCCGTCATCCCCGGATCTGGTCCGGCGGGCGTGGTCAACGACAAACTCCTCTACGGCGATAACCCGGACAACCCGCGTGACCCGGATCGCGGGCTGGTCAGCGAGGAGGGGCCGGGTAATCCGGCGCATCTGGAGTTTCGCAATCGTTTCATTCCCAGTGGACTGGACCAAGAGGTGCTTTTCAACGCTTTCGTGCGGGTGGCATCCTTCCGCCCGGACGTGACGGATGTCGGGCAGCGTCTGTTTCTCTCCTACGCGCAAGAAATCGCGAGGGTGGATCAGAACGGCGATGGAGTCATTTCCTTCGTGGAAGCCGACGTTGACGGCGTGTCGGATGGCTTGCCGAATACGCGGTTGTACCTCTCACCGAGAGCCTTCAATCGATTCGCGGTCACACGGGAGATCGACGACGGTCTGCTAGCGCCGCGCTTCGCTCCCTTCCAACGTGCATACGTCCTGAGCGGCATGTTGACGTTGGTCAACCCAAGCGTGCCGGCCTCGGTGCCGCGCGACGCGGATGACCGATAAAAAGGGTGAGACAGGATCGACAGGATTTGATGGGAAAGAGCAAGGGCCTTAACAACCTTGAACCAATCGTTCCTCGGGCTTATTAAAGAAAAATCCACAACTCATAAGCCGACCTGAACGCTGAACCACCCGTCAGCATAATCGAGCTAACGGGTGGTTTCAATTTAATAGCGTTTCGACGATCGAGTCTTGAACGCAAGAGGCTGATTCGCGCTCCCAGACAACGCGGGCAAGAGTCGTCAAAATTCGTGCTCCCGCGAACCAGGATCCGCTCAGGGTGCCCGAAACTTTCGATTCCCCTCCAGTGCTGCGGCGGTGATTCAAAGGATGTTTTTATTCTCGCCATCGTCGGTTTTCGGTTACTTGGCTCCTCGCGGTGGGAGTTAGGGAGGCAGCGCCAGTACTCATCGCACGCTTAAGAGCAACAATTTAGACTGGGAATAAAAT
>JACCSP010000276.1 GCA_013812905.1 Pyrinomonadaceae bacterium | reverse complement strand
GTCTAGCTATTTTCGCACTTAACGATTTCTGGAATGGCGGCACAGTCATTGCCATAGGTGATACTCTTGCGAGCGCGTTATGCGGGATTCCCCTGCTTGTAATCAGCATTCAATAAATCAGCAAATAGAGGAAACAAGAGAAGTGATGCGACCTATTAAACATGTCGAAAAGGGCCTAACGCTAGTTGCGGGAGCCGTACATTGCACGATTCAGTCGGTAAATAAGTATAAGCCGAATCCTTCCTTTACCCCGAAGTGGTCAGAAAAGCCCCTCCTGAAATCCTGGCAGAAGAGCAAGCCAACATTGGGTTGGCCGAGAACTACTGACTCACTTTGCCCCAACTGCGTCATTGAGGCGAGGGAATCGATCCTCAGTGGCAAGCAGGATGTGAGCGTTCTGATCAATGAGAAGGTGGGGGAGATCAAGGCCCAGATCATCGAACGCGATGGCGAGATCTGGATGGTGAAAGACTGTGCGATGCATGGACACTTTGAAGACATGATGGCCATTGACGCGAAGTTTCTCACGCACATCGAGAAGATGTTTCCCGGTCGCGACATCGACGCGCACAACGACGAGAAGCTTCATAACCACGGGACCAGCACCATTAAGTATGGCCGGGGCGCTGTGCTGACGGTCGATTTAACGAATCGCTGCAACATGATGTGTGACCCGTGCTTCATGGATGCCAACCAGGTGGGTTTCGTTCACGAATTGAGCATGGACGATATTAAGGAAATTCTGGATAACGCCATTTCCATCAAACCGCGCCGTCAGATGTCGGTTCAGTTCTCAGGTGGCGAGCCCTCCATTTCTCCACACTTCCTGGAGTCGATCAGGTACTCTCGGAAAGTTGGTTACAACAGCGTGCAGGCCGCCACCAACGGAATTGAATTCGCTAAGAGCAAAGAATTTTGTCGCCAGGCGGCCGAAGCCGGTCTGCGTTACGTGTACCTGCAGTTTGATGGCATCGGCAACGACGCCAACAGCCATCGTCAGGTTGGGAATCTCTTTGACGTCAAGATGCGCGCCATCAACAACCTGCACGAAGCAGGAGTTGAGATCGTGCTTGTTACAACGCTCGTAAATGGAATCAACAACGATCAGGTGGGTTCGATTATCCGATTCGCCCTCGACAACCCAAAGAAGATTGCCTTCCTCTCTTTTCAGCCTGTCTCGTTCACCGGCCGTGACGAAGAGATCACTGAGCAGCGCCGGTAGCAACAGCGCTACACGCTTTCGCATTTGGCCCATGATGTGAAAAACCAGGTTGGCATTACTGAGCCGACGCGTGATTGGTTTCCCCTTTCCTTGATGGGCGCTTTCGCGGACTTCGCTGACCTCGTACATGGTCCCCAAGCTGAGTGGGGCCAGGTGTCCTGCGGCTGCCACCCCAACTGCGGAGTTGGCACGGCGGTGATGGTGGACAAGGAAACCAGAGAAATGCGCCCGGTACCGGAGTTTTTGAACATTCCGGGTCTGGTTAAAGACATGCAAAAGATTACCGACGCAGCCCGCGGGAAATGGATGTCGAATTTAATGATGGGACTGGCTTTACTGAAGCACTACAATCCCTACAAGTCGCCGACTCAGTTTACGCTTTATGAGTTATTCAAGAAGTTCGACAAGTCGTTCGGATTGACTGGCAAGGAGTATGGCAAAGTCTCAGGTGATCGAACAACGGACGACATCGAGAAGCGCCGGTCCGATCGTTGGAACTTCCTTTTCATCGCGGGGATGTGGTTCCAAGATCTATTTAACTATGATTTCCGCCGTACTGAGATGTGCATCATCCCTTATGGTACTCAGGAAGGTGAGATTTCCTTCTGCGCTTATAACACAGGCGTCGGCTGGAGAAATATTATCGAGAACATGCACCAGAATGCCACGGTTGCGAAGTGGTATGAAGAGAATGGTCGCCACGAAATCTTCGCAAGAGGCAAAGAAGTTGAGTTGAGTGAGGCTGCGCATAACATGGTGCTCAATCCCATCGACCTTACGCGACCGAACAAGCCAGAGATGGAAGGACCAAAGACCGCTCACGAAGAAGCTGTGATGATGCGCAAACTCTATCAGGAGCTCGTGCTCAAGAAGCAGCTCGATACCAAGGAGGCGGACAAGCCAGTCCAGATTCAGGGATTAGCGCGAAAGAAAGCCCAGTCTGCAGCAGCTGAGGTTGTGGCGGTTTAACCGGTTCAGCACAACAGGTCAGTAGCACCGCGGCGGTAGCGGTGGGTGATGCATAGGGGATTCTTAGCGCGACGAAGTTTTGCGACCGGCGCTAACAGCCCAAAAGTCCGACGCCCAATGTCTGAGGTTTGGTCTTTAGATATTGGGGGTTGGACTTT
Organism: Pyrinomonadaceae bacterium; assembly: GCA_013812905.1. GTDB lineage: Bacteria > Acidobacteriota > Blastocatellia > Pyrinomonadales > Pyrinomonadaceae > PSRF01. The sequence goes on along the minus strand of JACCSP010000276.1, from coordinate 4,645 downwards.
CGGTTTGTAGGGACACCCTATTGTCAGACTTGACCCCGGGCATTGTACGCGTGTTAAATATGTTTTGCTGAAAATATTTGGACTAAAGAGAGACGGAGAAAGAATGGCAATAGTTACGGTTAATCAGGGCGAATCGATCGAAAGCGCATTGCGGCGCTTCAAGCGTAAGGTGATGACAGAAGAGATAATTAAGGACGCTAAAAAGCATGCCTTCTTCATCCCGCCCGGACAGAAGGCGAAGCTAAAGTCGGCACTTGCGCGTAAGCGAAATAAGAAAAAGGGCCGTATGCGCAGCACTCCTCGCGACTAGTCGGGACGGCCTTCAGCAGTGAAGCACTCGGTAGTGCTCACCTCTCATTAGATAACCCCCTAGTGCAAATCGGAAGTGAATGCGCCCCAGACACCAGGCGGGGGCGCGCAGTCGACCGCTGGATTTCGGCTCAACTTTTAGTCGGGTCAAGGAGCCGATTCAAGACCACGCTTTTTTATGACGCGTATTCTTCTAACAAATGACGACGGTATTCACTCCGACGGCCTCATCCAACTCGAACACGCCCTGCGGGCCGTAGGCGATGTTTATGTAGTTGCGCCGGCTTCGGAGATGAGCGGTGCCTCACACAGTCTCACGCTAGCCCGACCGCTTCGCATCCGCCAGGTCGATACGCGTCATTGGACAGTGGATGGCACACCCACCGACTGCGTAACCCTGGCGCTAAACAAAATCCTTCCAATCCAAGATTTGCCCGATATCTGTGTATCTGGCATCAATCACGGGGGAAACCTCGGCGATGATGCCACGTATTCCGGTACCGTCGCGGGAGCATTGGAAGCGACCATCCTGGGTGTGCCCGGTTTGGCCTTCAGTTTAGTGGCTCGAGAGAATTTTGATTTTAGAGCGGCAGCACAGTTTGCGATCACTGCGGTTAGAAAGGTTTTGGCTGAGGGGCTGCCGGAAGGGACGCTGTTAAATATCAACTTCCCGCCTAGTGAGATCAAAGGCGTCAAGGTAACTCGACAGGGAATTAAGAACGCCCGGCCGGTAATCACCGAACACATCGACCCTCGGGGAAAGCCTTACTTCTGGATTGGCGAAGAATACTTTAATACCAACTCTGCCGACGGCACGGATTACTTTGCCATTGATTCCGGCTTTGTCTCGGTTACGCCGCTTCGAAGTGACATGACCGATCATCAGGCGTTAACGGCGATCGAGACATGGAACTACTTGAAAGCCGCGGAGCTGGTGCACGAAAGTTGATACAGAGTTCAGAGTTCAGAGTTCAAACATCTACTGGAACCAACACCGTAACCAGGGGCGCGATACTGCTGAAAGAGACTAATTAGAACTCGAAACTCTGAACTTGAAGCTCGAAATCCGAACTGCATCTGTGCAATCAACAGGTCAACAGCCATCAGAGCGGTCGCAAGACTACGCGCTCCCACGCGAACGAATGGTCGCTCGTCTTCGCGACCACTACGGTATTGGCGACTCCGTTGTCCTCGAGGCGATGCGCGCGGTACCTCGTCACGCTTTTGTGCCAGAAGCTCTTCAAGGCCGGGCCTACGGCGATCACGCACTCCCCATTAGCGCTAATCAGACAATTTCCCAGCCCTATATCGTCGCCCGCATGACGGAACTGCTTTGCATCGACAAGGAGAGCCGCGTGCTGGAAGTTGGCGCGGGATCGGGCTACCAAACCGCTGTGCTTGCGAATGTTGCAGGTCAGGTTTATGCGATGGAGCGAATCGGAGATCTTGCTCGTGAAGCGCAAATGCGAATTCGATCGCTGGGTATATATAACGCCACTGTAAAGTGTTTCGACGGTACGCTGGGTTGGGCGGCTAATGCACCCTACGATGCCATTCTCGTCGCCGCCGGTGGACCAGACATACCTGAGCCTTTGGTGGCCCAACTGAAAATAGGTGGCCGCTTAGTGGTCCCAATTGGCGCCACGCGGGATGCTCAGACTCTGGTGCGCGTAAACAAAACCGAGAAGGGAATTGAGCGCGAGGAACATGGAGCCTGCGCTTTCGTCCCGCTGATAGGACATCACGGTTGGTCAGCTCAACCAGGAAAACCATCTGGGAAGGAGTGATCTGAATCTCGACCTGCAACACTGAAAAATATGGATACGCTTTCAGAACTGTTTCATCAACTGAGGGAGCTTCTTAATCCAAAGATTATTATTGAGACCCTCTTAGCAAAAGGCGGCCTCTTTGTTTATGTTGGATTGATCTTCATTATCTTTGCTGAAACGGGACTGGCGGTCGGCTTCTTCCTGCCGGGGGATTCGCTCCTCGTGGTGGCTGGTCTTTTTGCAGCAACCGGGAAGCTAAATCTGGCGATACTGCTGAGTACGTTGTTCCTGGCGGCGGTGGTGGGTGATGCTGTGGGCTACTTCACGGGAGCCAGAATGGGACCGCGCCTGTTCAAAAGACAGAAGTCATTTTTATTTCGACCCAGTCATCTTCAAAAAGCCCATGCTTTTTATGAGAAGTACGGAGGTAAGACGATTGTTATCGCGCGCTTCGTGCCAATCGTTCGGACGTTCGCGCCATTAGTTGCCGGAGCAGCGCAGATGCCTTACCGTCGTTTCGTGGTATTCAATATTGCCGGCGGCTTCCTCTGGGTCTTTAGCATGCTCTTGAGCGGCTACTTTCTGGGAAGCATCCTCAAGTCCAGATTCGGGATTGATCTCGAGGAACATATCGAGTGGGTGGTAATTGTCGTCGTTCTGCTATCTCTCATGCCGCCGTTCATTGAGTTCCTAAAATCGAGACGTGAGAAAGCGCGGGCGACAAGTGCCACCAACGCAGAAATTTGACTTAGCGCTGGAATTTGACTTAGAGCTGCGGGTCACTTAGTATCCAAACGTTTTAAGTCTGTTGCCGGGGCGTGGCTCAGCCTGGTAGAGCGCACGGTTCGGGACCGTGAGGTCGGAGGTTCGAATCCTCTCGCCCCGACCAAAAACATTCAGTAAAACAAGAGAAAAGGCCGCTCGGGTGAGTGGCCTTTAGTCGTTTGTGCCGTTATTTGTGCCGTTCGGCTTGGTTTAGTTCACTAATTCCGCATGAATCTGCGGTTTGATATAGGTTGGCTCAAGGGCTGCAGCTGCGGCGTTGAGTGCGAGGCGTCGAACGTGGGAGTAGGTCTTCAGCATCTGCGGTGAGATGTGCCCAACCTGGGCCATGATCGTGGCGTCTGGCAGTCCTGCCTCGGCCATGACAGTGACCGCAGTATGACGCAAGTCGTGGAAGCGCAGACCCTCAAGTGCTGGGTAGATGATCTCGCCTTCGTCATTGCGGGCTGCCTTGGTCCGCAGTGACCGCCAAGCAGTTCGCCACGATGTTATGGGCCGCGTTGCGTCAATCTTTCCCTTGAGTTGAGAAGGGAAACAGAAGTGTTCCGGGCTTGCGGCGTGGATTAGTACGGCCTTCGCTTTGAGTGCTGCGAGTGCTTCTTTGCATACCGTGTTCAAAGTGGGGGCACGCCAGCCGGCAGGAGTCTTGCTGTGACGAATGTCCAATACTCTGGCGGCGAAGTCTACATCCTTCCATTTCAACTTCTTGATCTCGCAGCCACGCATCCCACAAAACGCGCCTAGAACGGCCGCTGTGTAAGCGTAGAGCCATGTCTCACGGCTTTGTGCGACCTCGAACAAGCGTTGTTGTTCCTCTGCGGTTAGAGCGCGCCCTACGGGCGGCTTTGTGTTACGGATAGACTTGTAGTCTTCGAACCGATACCAGAGCTTTGCATGTTTCAGGAGTTGGCGAAGGACTGAGACCTCGCCGTTGATAGTCTTCGGCGCTTTTCCCTGGTCCAGTCTCGCACTGTGATAGTCGTTGATGTGCTCGAGGGTCAAGTTCTTCAGTTTTAGGTCGCCGAAATGTTTGGCCAGGGGTTTTGATTGATCGTTCCAGTAGGCGCACATTCGCGGCGACACCTGGGCGCGTCGCTGTTGAACGTAGGCTTTGGTTCCGGTTTCTACGTTCATTGAGCCGTAGGACTTGCCGCGCTTAGCTGGATCGGGGGCTTTGGTTTTTAGGTGGTCTATGCGCTTGAGCATGAGTTCGTGCGCTTCGCTTCTATCGGTGGTGCCGAGCGGTTCTCGGTAGCGGCAATCATTGACGCGGAGATCCATCCAGAACGCCCCGGTTTTCTTATTGGGTCTGCGGTAGAGGTGGTATCTCATTGCGCCACCTCGGTGATATTCTTTTGCATAGCGTTAATCCTTTCGTTTCAAAGGGTTAATGTTAGGGCCATTTCAGCGTTTGCTCGCTGTCTTGGCCCGCTTGTTTTTGTGCTGATCAATGAAATCTAGCGCGGCTTGGCATTCTTTGACGGTCACATCGGCCTGGGCCGCCAACTCTTTCAAATTCTCATAGGTCGGTTCAAACTTTCCCGCCCACCTTTCTAGACTGCGGCGAACAGCTTCTAATCGTCTTGGCTGCTTTGGCCGGGGTTTGGGCTGATAGCCGGACGTTGAAAGCCATTTCTCCTGCCGTTGTTTTTTCGAGTGCGCAAGAGTGCAGCCCCACTGGTCCTTTCGGGACGCGAAGAAGATCTGAAAACAAACTTTGCACTCGCGAAGGTAGCCAATCTCTTCATCCTTAATCAGGCATACCATTTCGCGCAGCGCTGACC
>JACCSP010000232.1 GCA_013812905.1 Pyrinomonadaceae bacterium | reverse complement strand
GAAGGGCAGGTCTTGCCGAGCTCGCGTTGCTGTTCGACTGACGCCGGTTCTGTGTCGCCCTGGGTGACGATAATGCGGCGCAACGAGTTGCGAAACTCGCCAGGCACTTCCTGGTAAGCAGGCTGGCCATAGTTGTCACCAAAACCAATAGTCGCGCCGGGCGCAGCGGGCTTCAGAAAAATACCCCAACGATAATCGGGCATTTTTACGAAGTCGAAATTGGCCCAACCGTCAGGTTCGACGCTGATCGCCGTGCGCAAGTACACATCCTTGTTCTGAAAACCATCCGGTCCCATCTCGCGCCACCAGTCGAGATAATTCGGGAGCCATTTCTCCAGAGCTCGCTGCAGCTTCTTGTCTTCCGCGAGATTTACGTTATTTGGTATGCGCTCGTAAAGATTCATGACTCACCCTTGGGTCTGAAATTGGAGCTTTGTACTTTGTGCTTTGTTTTTTGTGAACTTTTTCGGAAGTCCGCGAAGCGTGGCGACAGCGGCAACAAAAGAGACATCGTTGGTGGAGCCTGATCCTTGCCTGTCGCCCGCTGTTGCGGGCTGCTCGGTTCAATTTGTTCGTTGACCTGGGGTTCCGCTGCGCTCCACCCCAGGCTTTATTCTTTCACCACGCTTCGCGGGCTTCCGAAAAAATTTCAAAGAACAAAGCACAAAGAACAAAATACGAAGTCCAAAGACAAAAGAGAGCTAAGTTCTTTTAAAATCAAACTGAGCCTGCGTAGGCTTTCCGTAATTAGTCAACGCTCCATGCTCGCCTACGGCATTGGGGCGCTGAAAGATCCAGTTTTGCCAGGCCGTCAAACGGCCGTAGATCTTGGTGTCCATGGTTTCGGGTCCGGCAAATCTGAGGGATGCTTCCATTCCTGTAAGTGCATCCGGCGACAAGGAAGTTCTTTCTTCAATGGCCACCCGGATTTCATCTTCCCAATCCAAATCATCAGGCGCGAAAGTGACCAGGCCCAGCTTGTCGGCTCGTTCGGTGTCCAACCTCCCTTTTTGAGCTAGGATCTCACCCACATTGTCACGTGTGGCGATAAAGCGCGATTGCAACCGTGTCAGTCCGTTGCTCATCGGCAAAAACCCGCCATTCAACTCACCCGCCGCGAGTTCAATGCGTTGGTTCGGGCTATTGAGCATATACGTCCGATCTGAGGCGACTGCGAGTTCAAGCAAATTGCCGGCAAAGCAACTGCCGGGCTCAATCAAAGCAAAGAAGCTCTTGGCGGTGAGATCAAGTCGCCTAAGCACACGCGCCATGTTTAGAATGATTTCGCGGATCAGCCAATGGTCCCGGTGAGCCGCTAGCGTCTTATCAACCGCCAAGACCTCGTCAATCTCTCCTTCTGTGCGAATGCAGACTAGTCCGGTCTCCAGTTCATTCACGCGCAAATGCAACAAGGCATCATCAAGTTCCCGGTAGGCTTGCAGTGGCCAGTACGCGTCACCGAGAGCCTGAATCTCTTTCAAGGTTGTCGGCAGACCAGGCTCCGGTCCGCGGAGAGTCAGGTCTACGTAGCGTTGTTCGCGGTTTAGTTTCACCACCACGTACTTGTATTCCCGGCCACCATCGCTGGAGTCGAATGCCAACGGATTGAGCTTTATGCCGGGTCCCGAATTCTTATGACCATTCGCGTCGACGAGGCTGCGTACCCGCGCATCCATACCTTCCTGAAACTTGCTGGTGGGAAAATAGTCGTCAATCAGGTCCCACGACTTTGCGCGCTTGCCTTTTAGTCCCTCCGCGAGCGTCGAAAACACATCGGCCCGATCGCGGCGAACCTTTCGTTTATCCACCAACCGCGTGAGGCCCCCGGTACCGGGCAACACTCCGAGCAAGGGGACTTCCGGAAGGGAAACTGCGGAGTTACCATCGTCAACCAGGTAGATCTCATCGCAGGCGATCGCCAGTTCATAACCTCCACCCGAGGCTGTTCCATTAAGGGCGGCCACGAATTTCTGGCCCGAGTGGGTTGAAGAGTCCTCAATCGAACAGCGCGTTTCATTTGTGAACTTACAGAAGTTAACCTTAAAAGCGTGTGACGAAGTACCGAGCATGTAGATATTGGCGCCGGCGCAGAAGATGCGAGGCTTTAGACTGGTGATCACTACAACCTGGACTTCCGGATGCTCGAACCGCAGACGCTGGACGGCATCGGCCAGTTCAATGTCGACTCCGAGGTCATAGGAATTGAGCTTTAGCTTGTAACCTTCCGCGAGCGTTTCATCCTCCTGAACGTCCATTGAGAGTGTGGCTACGGGACCCTCAGTGCTAAGCCTCCAGTGTTTGTAGTTCTCAGGAGATGTCTGAAAGTTGATTATCAAGGTGGCTCTCCAAGCTCCCGGTTTGGGTGATCGATCCGAAGCGATAACGTCATTTACGACCCGGAAACGCGGAATTGCTTAACGCGTTCGAACGTTCGTTCGGAAAGTCTGGATGATAGCCCCGCGGAGAACTGAAGGTCAAGCCGGCAGCGCTGGAGGCGCAGGTTGAAGGTGTAGCTTTGCAGATCTACTGAATGGGTGGCCGCTGGGCGTTTGCAGATCTTTTGCTAAACAGGAGGCTGGCAGGTCCTTATGTAAAGCGGGTTTGTGAGACCATTCAATGCTCGTTGAATGGGTACTGAATCAGGCTAGGATCAGCTCAGCAGGAACACGTCCCAGGCCCAGCGGCCAGCAGTCGCGCCCCGAACCTTAGATCGGTACTTGAACTGGTTGCCTATTGGTCGGCGCGTCTGGACTCTTTGTACCTGAGTTCAAGCGCTTCGACTCCAAGCTCAGGTAAAGAATGCAGCTCGTAATCCTCTGAGCTGCCGTTGTGGTTTACGTCCTGCCAGAGACGCGGGCTAGCAAAGACCGAGTCCTGGCTATTGATAACCCCGTCCTGATTGCCGCCATTCGTCGAACACAGCCGGCGCCAGAAAGCTTGTCTTACCATGTCGTGGGTTTCGATGATCACTGTGCGAGTCGGTAGCCGGGTTTGCCGAGTTGGGTCTTCCTTGACAGTTCCGCCTGACGGCGCGTAGGGTTGCGGCTTTGGCGGGCACTTGTGAGATTCGTGGAGGCGAATCTGTTCTGGTGAACGGCGCGGTCTTCAAAACCGTCAGTGAGACTGTGAGAACAGGCTCAGGTAGGTTCGATTCCTACACGCCTCCGCCAGACGCCTCAAACTTGCGAGCAGAAGGCAGCAGGAGACGGCAGGCAGGGCGTTGACCGGTCGGGACCAGGGCGGTCCACTCACTTAAGACTGACGGTTGAACGAGAAAGACCGATGATTGAAACGAGCGCGAAACTCCAGCGCTCAAAGGAACTCCTCACATGATCAGAGATTGGGTTGCGCTCAACATGATCCCGGGCATCGGTCCTCGCGCCGCTGCCAAACTCCTGGAGCGCTTCGGTGCCGCTGAAAGTGTTTATGGTGCGACTAGAGCCGAGCTGGAAAAGTTGAGGTTGTTGCCAGAAGCCGTCGACAGCATCATTGCGCGTGACCTGTTTGGGACTGCCGAAGCCGAGATTGAAAACGTAAGAAAATTCGGCGCCGATCTTTTAATACTTGACGATGGCGTTTATCCCGCGATGTTGCGCGAGATTTACGATCCACCAATCACTCTCTACGTGAAAGGCGCTTGGGAAAAATGTCTCGAGCAGCCGTGCGTGGCGATGGTGGGCTCGCGCAAATGTTCGACATACGGTCAGAATGCGGCTTTGATGCTGGCGCGGGATTTGGCCCAAAGAGGAGTCACTGTAGTCTCGGGCTTCGCGCGGGGAATCGATGCCTCAGCACATCGCGGTGCTCTCGAAGGCGGTGGTCGCACTGTGGCCGTGCTGGGCACGGGAATTGACGAGATTTATCCGCGGGATCATAGAAGACTGGCGGACGAAATTCTTGAACACGGGGGTTCATTAGTAACGCAGTTTCCGCTTGGCACTCCACCTGTGTCGGAAAACTTTCCGTACCGTAACCGCATCATTAGTGGCTTGAGCCTTGGCGTTGTGGTGGTTGAGGCGGCGGAAAATTCCGGATCTTTGATAACGGCTCGGTTGGCGATTGAACAAAACAGGGAAGTCTTCGCAGTCCCGGGCAACATTACCTCGCGTACCTCATTCGGCACGAATTACCTGATCAAAGGGGCGGGCGCGAAGCTGGTGCAGCAGTGGCAAGACATCGCAGCCGAGTTGCCGCCCCAAATCGCAGCGAAGTTGTTGCCGCCCCCTTTTGGAGAAAAGAAGAAAGAGCAGTCGCTAGCAGATCAGCTTTCTTTGATGCCGCATGGGCTTTCAGAATCTGAGACCACGGTTTTGAAGTTATTGGCAGCCGACAATCCTGAGCACATTGATTCACTCGTCGACCGGAGTAAGTTATCGATTTCAGATTTAGCCGCCGCCCTATTAGCGTTGGAGATGCGCGAATTGGTGCGAGCCCTTCCAGGCAAGTGCTTTGTAAGGAAGATGTGAGAGATTGGCAGAACCATCGTTTGTGACTCGCCTATCAGCAATTGGCAATTGGGAAATACCAAGAATTGGATCGGAAATACTTAACGAACATGGCAAAAAACTTGGTCATCGTTGAATCGCCCGCAAAGGCGAAGACAATTAATAAATACCTGGGAAAGGACTATCTGGTTAAAGCCTCAATAGGACACATCAAAGATCTTCCCTCCAAAGGCCTTGGGGTTGATGTCGACGATGATTTCAAACCAACCTACGAAGTAATTCCAGACTCCCGAAAGCGGAACAACAAAAGAATCGTCGCGGAACTTAAGAAAGAAGCCAAAGACGCGGACGCCGTTTACCTAGCTGCTGATCCGGACCGTGAGGGCGAAGCCATCTGCCAGCACCTTGCCGAAGAGATCATTCCTAAGCGGCCCGCCAAGCCTACCTATCGAGTGATGTTCAATGAGATCACCAAACGGGCAGTGAATGCGGCGTTTGATAATCCAGGACAGATAGATGGAAACCTCGTTGACGCACAACAGGCTCGTCGGGTATTGGATCGGCTGGTGGGATACAAAGTTTCACCGCTTTTATGCCGCACGATCGGGGGCCGGCTTAGCGCCGGTCGGGTCCAATCAGTCGCCTTGAGAATGGTGGTCGAGCGCGAACGAGAAATCGAAAAATTCCTGAAAACGGAGTACTGGACGATCATCGCTAACGTAGCAGCAAAAGTGCCGCCGGTGTTTGATGCCAGGCTGTTCAAGGTAGGCGAGAAAACGGTTAAGACGAGCGGTTTCGATCAGGACACCAGGAAGACCGAGATTCTGATTAACGAAGAAGCCCGGGCAAGAGAAATTGTTGCCGCGGCAGAGAAAGAAACTTTCGTTGTCAGCGACGTAGCCACTAAAGAGCGAAAACGAAATCCGGTACCACCGTTCATCACTTCAAAGCTGCAACAGGAAGCGTCGCGCAAGCTTGGTTTCGCGGTAAAGAAGACGATGATGCTGGCGCAGAAGCTGTACGAGGGCGTGGAGTTGGGGTCGGAAGGATCGGTCGGTCTGATCACCTACATGCGCACCGACTCTACGCGCGTTTCAGAAGCCGCTCTCGGCGAGCTCCGCGATTTCATCGGCAAACAATACGGTCCCACCTATCTTCCGGAGAAGGCCGTTCATTATCGCTCAAAGAAAGATGCGCAGGACGCACACGAGGCTATTCGTCCAACTGAGGTTGTGCGCACGCCTGATTCCCTGGCCCAGTATCTGAATAAGGATGAACGGAGACTCTACCGACTTATCTGGCAGCGGACGGTAGCTTCGCAGATGACTCCCGCGATCTTCGATCAAACAACCATCGACATCAACGCCGGTCGTTTCATTTTTCGCGCCACAGGTTCGGTGCAAAAGTTCGACGGATTTCTGAAGCTGTACCAGGAGGGTCGCGACGAAAAAACCGAAGAAGACGACGAATCCGAGCGGACTCTGCCCATGGTGGAAAAGGATGAGGTCTTAAATTTAAAGACGATAACTCCCGAGCAGCACTTCACTGAACCGCCACCTCGTTATACGGAAGCTACCTTGGTCAAAGCGCTTGAGGAAAAGGGAATAGGTAGACCGTCAACCTACGCTGCGATTATGACCACGATTCAGGACCGTGAATACGTGGAGAAATTGGAGGGTCGTTTTCATCCGACGGGTTTGGGCAAGACTGTAAACGATGTACTGATCGAGGGAGGGTTTGACGACCTCTTCAATGTCACCTATACAGCGCGGATGGAGGAAGAGCTCGATCACGTCGAGGAAGGAAAGCTCAAATGGACCGCGGCGCTGCATGAGTTCTATGACAAGTTCAAGGACGATTTGAGTAAGTTCAAGGAATACACTGACGGGATCAAGAATGTAGACACGCCCACTGAGGAAGTTTGTCTCAAGTGCGAAACCAAAGGGATGGTTCAGAAGTTTGGGCGTTTCGGCAAGTATCTGAAGTGTCTGAACTGCGCCGCCACCCGTGACGCTGAACCTAAGGCGGGAGCGGATGGCAGCGGAGCAGGTGGAGAGGCAAGCGCCGGGGTTAATGGCTCGGAAGAACCGGAAGCCTGCGATCTGTGCGGCAAACCCATGCAGCTCAAGCGTGGTCGCTTCGGTCAATTCTTGGGCTGTACGGGTTATCCCGAGTGCCGCAACATTCGGAAGATCTCCAAAGGCGGCGCAGTTGCCCCGGCCCCAATCCCACTTGATGAAAAGTGCCCCGTTGACGGAGCGCAGCTCGTGAAACGGTTCGGGCGTTTCGGAGAGTTTATTTCCTGCTCTAACTACCCAAAGTGTAAATACATCAAGCAGGAAACTACGGGCGTCGCGTGTCCGCGAGAGGGATGCGTGGGTGAGCTGGTAGTAAAGAAATCGAAACGGGGAAAAACATTCTACGGCTGTTCGAAATATCCTAACTGTGATGCGGTTTATTGGAGCAGGCCGGTTACCGAAACGTGTCCTAATTGTCAGGCGCCTTTTTTGCTGGAGAAGGTTACAAAAAAACAGGGCACCTTCCGTTACTGCGCAAACGAGGAGTGTGGATACAATTCGAGCGAAACCGGAACCAACATGGTTAAGGTCAAACCCCCCAAAGTGCAAACCGACCAACCTGCTCGATAAATCCGGGAGGTAATGAAACTTTCCGGCTTCCTACACTGTATCATCCGATTTCACGTCCGTTTAGTTTCTTCGTGTACCGTAGATCCCCTCGTAAAATTGAATCCTAGGAGAATTTACTCATGCGACGACGGTATGCCACCCTGGCTCTGCTTCTGATCTGCCTGTCCCCGCGGAGCGGGATTTTTGCCCAGCCACCTGCGCAAAGCCCGTCGAGTCAGCCGAGCGTTCGGCCGCAGCAGCCGGAGCCACAGACGCCGGCAAAGGATCCGAACGACCCCATCGAGAGGATTAAGGACGAAGGTTTGAATCGTTCACAGGTAGTACAGACTTTAAGTTATCTGACTGACGTAATTGGCCCTCGGCTTACCAATTCGCCGGGAATGAAAAGAGCAAATGAATGGACGCGTGATCAAATGGCCAAATGGGGATTGCAGAACGCTCATCTCGAAGCATGGGGACCATTTGGGCGGGGCTGGACGCTAAAGCGATTTTCCGCGCAGGTAGTTGAGCCCCAGGCAATACCGTTGATCGCCTACCCGAAAGCCTGGTCCCCAGGTACCAACGGACCCCTCACGGCGGAAGTGGTTTACTTCGATGCTAAAGACGAAGCGGATCTGCATCGATTCAAAGGCAAGCTAAAGGGCGCGATCGTCCTAAGCGCGCCTGTGCGAGAAGTGAAAGCTCACTTTGATGCTCCCAGTACTCGCAGGAATGAAAAAGACTTGCTGGGACTCGCTGATGCACCAGACCCAGGGGTGGGAATACCTCGGCGGTTTCAACTAACTCCAGAGCAGCGAGCCGCGTTCAACCTGGCTGCAAAGAAGAACCTCTTTATGCATGAAGAAGGTGCGGCGGTGGTGATTGACCCCAGTCGCCTGGGCGACGGCGGAACAATCTTCGTGCAATCGGCATCAGTGCCACAGCCGGTACCGGCGGAACCATTTGGTCCAAACACGCGCTCAATTCCCCCCTACGACAGGCGCGCTCCAAAGTTTGCCCCCCAAGTTGTGCTCGCTGTCGAACACTACAATCGCATCGCGCGTCTAATCCAGGCGGGGGAAAAAGTGAGTATGACGGTAGACCTGGGCGTCGAATGGCAAGATGCCGACCCCATGGGCTACAACACCATCGCGGAGATCCCGGGCACCGATTTGAAAGATGAGATCGTAATGCTCGGCGGTCACATGGACTCCTGGCATTCCGGAACCGGCGCGACCGACAACGGGGCGGGCGTTGCGGTGGGGATGGAGGCCGTTCGTATTCTACAGGCGTTAAATCTGAAACCACGTCGGACAATCCGCGTCGGATTCTGGTCGGGTGAGGAACAAGGACTGCTGGGTTCGCGCGCTTATGTGGCTGAGCATTTCGGCCGATTTGAAATCTCCACGCCGGGAACCCCTGCTCCTGCGTCAAATCCGGCGCCGGGGCCCAAGCTCTTGACGAAACCGGAATACCACAAGTTTAGTGCTTACTTCAATCTAGACAATGGAACCGGAAAAATCCGAGGCGTGTACCTGCAGGGCAATGAAGGAGTGCGCTCTTTGTTTCGCGAGTGGCTGATGCCATTCCGTGATATGGGAGCAGCCACGCTCTCGATCACGAATACCGGTGGCACTGACCATTTGGCCTTTGATGCGATTGGTTTGCCGGGCTTTCAGTTTATTCAGGATGAGATTGAATACGACACTCGCACCCACCACTCAAACCAGGATGTTTTCGATCGCATTCAAACCGACGATATGAAACAGGCCGCAACCATCATGGCTGCGTTTATTTACAAGGCAGCGACGCGAGATGAAAAACTTCCGCGCAAGTCGATGCCGGGACACTGATCACCTAGAGACAATGCAGCCCCTCACGGCGGTTAGCATTGCGGGGTGTTTCCCGGCATTGAGGTGGGGATTTTTGTCTGGCGTCAAAAGAAAAGCGGGCCTAGGAGGACCGCTTCTCTGCATACTTCTCTGCATAAGGGCATGCTGCCAGGGTTAACCAGGGTTACGTTCTAGAACCGGCTCGTAGGCGCCGGCACGAGGACGCATGCTAGCTGCCGGTGCTACTTGCGAAGTACTCTTCTCCGAAAGATCGGCACCGATGAAATCACGAATCTTACGAATCAAGGCAGGCAAAATAACTGTTTGAGCGGTTGTTGAGAGTTCTTCTACCAAGCGATCCCCGAGAGAACCGACCTCCTGATGCAAGCGGTCAAAAGCGCGGGTTTCTTTAAACCGCTCCAGCAATCCCGGCCCTTCGTCGTTGCCGTTGGCCTCATCATTAACGTCAAGATTAGCCGACAAGGGCCTACTAGCCGACAGGGGCGCGTAGGCCCGCCCAGTGGTTGGCTGACTGCCATAAGCGTGGGATTCCGAAGAAACATATCTTTCCGCGGATTCCTCACCCTTCATGGCGGATGCAATTCCATAGCCGACGCAGAATCCGACACCCGCCGCTCCCAAGCTCCACGCAATCGGACGCTTCTTGAATTGTTCGCGCCAATCGAGTGCGTCTTTAACAGTTTCGTATTGTTGCACCACTGTCTCCTTGATTTCAGTTACCGTCTGAGTGATGGAATCCCGAGCTTCCTCCATGCGGAGCTGAAGTTCTTCTTTGGAGACGCTTTCTTCCGCGACCTCGGGTGCTCGAGCCAAACCTAGAGTTCGTTCTTCAGCCATTGCTTGTCCTTTCTCAGTTCCTCAACCGTCTTGTTAGGCACCAGGTCCTGATGGGCCAGACGGTTCTTAACTGTCAAAATAACGATGCCACCTATGACCACGTAGAAGAGACCCGTCAGCACGAACCCCAGGGCATATTTGGCTGCCTGACTAAGATTCGCGTTCGCAAACAATGTTGAGACTGCGAAAGCGACGGCGACGTTGAGGAGTGCAAAACCCACAGCCGAAACTACGCCCCCAAGTGCTATAGCAATTCCCCCCCGTGCATAGGCGTTTGCCTCCTCCTTTAGTTCGACCTTAAGCAAACTCAGCTTAGTGTCGAAGAGTTGCATGACGTCATCGCCGAGTCTTCCTACTAAGGCGGGCAAACTTTCGGTTTCGGATTTGAGCGCCGAATCTCCTGTAGTTACAACAGCCGTTGATGGAGCTGCCATTTGCTACCTCCCTTGTTTAAGTGTGCCCATAGGTGGCGTGTGTCTACGATCCCTACTGGCGTCTCTGATCTCTATTGACGTCTGCCACGAAGGATCAGTCCGAGTACGAGTCCCGCCGCAGCCGAAATCAGGATGGCCTGGCTTGGGTTCTTTCGTGCGTAATCCTTGGCGTTCTCCGCAACTTGGCCCAGATCCGCATTTTGAAGTTCTTTGAGCTTGTCTCCTACGACTGCGACTCTATCGCTCACATAATCTTTCGCCTGCGTGGCGGCTTCGGAAATCTTTTGACCGTAATCCTGGGCGGTTTGAGAGAGTGCTGCGCCAGTTCCCGTGCTGCCGCTGCCAGTGCTCCCGGAGCCGAAACTGCTCGAGCCGATGCCGCTGGAACTACTGCCTGCGCCCGTGCCCGTACTGGTTGCCGGCGCGTTTGGATTAAACCCTTCTCGGTTCTGTGACATTTTAAAATTCTCCTTTTCGATCTGTTGGTGAACGGCGACCTTTCGCTCTTCATGGGCGCGCCGGCCGCAGTAATAGAAGAGCATGGAGCAAGAAACGTGCCGACCGTGTTCAGTGAAATGAAGAGACGCTACCTCAGCTAAATGAAAGGTGTTCGTCCAATAAATTTTGCCGCTTGTTGTAAAAAGGTACAAGCCTTCAACCGCCAAAGATCGGGAACCATACAAAAGCAACAAATCGGAGCGAGGCATTTGACATTGCCCCTGATTCAATGGTAAGTAAGTACTTACTTTGGGAGGTTTTGACACCTGCCTAACTGATTTTCAAGAACCACTGTGACGAAGGAAATTATACTTTTTGACCAGTACCCGGCCCCGGCGTGCGGAGTGCGCATGGCGGGAGACGAACGACGACTGCAGATCTTGCGGGTGGCCGTAAGTCTATTTGCCCATGAAGGTTTCCGTGGAACTACAACTAAGAAAATTGCTCAGGCGGCAGGGGTTTCGGAGGCGATGGTCTTTCGTCACTTCGCAAATAAGGAAGAACTTTATACCGCTATTCTCGACCATAAGGCCTGTTCGGGCGATGCGATCAACCCCGAGCTGATGGTCGCAGACGCCCTCAAGCGTAAGGATGATTGCGCCGTCTTCGAGGGACTGGCTCTTGGAGCCCTGGAACATCACGAGCGCGATCCCGAGTTCCAGCGGCTGCTGCTCCATTCGGCGTTGGAAGGGCATGAGCTCGCCCAAATGTTCTTTGAGAAATTTGTGCGGCGAGTCTACGAGTTTTTGGGAGCCTATATTCGAGAGCGGCAACGGGACGGTGCCATCATCGAAATCGATCCCGCAATTGTGGTGCGGGCGTTCATTGGAATGATCATTCACCACTCGCTCAACAATAATCTTTGGGACCCGCAGCGCCGTCTGTTGAATCTCTCGAACGAGGGCGCGGCAAAACATTTTACGGACATTCTTCTGGGAGGAATCAGCACCAATCGGGAGTTCCGGAATTCCAGGAAGGAACGCAGGGCGACGCGGACGATGCCCTAGTAAAAAGGTAAAGGGATGTCTTCTCACAGGCTAACTCAAGTTGCTCTTCTCGCTTTTGTAGTAATGGCCCTCAGCGTGTTCGCGATTTCCTGCGGGGGTTCGAAGGCGAACGTCAGAATCGAAGCAACTCCCATCAGTTCGCCGGCGGCGGTCGATGTGACCACGGCGCCGGCAATTACGCGCGATTTGCCTCGTTTTTTTGAAGCGACGGGAAGTCTCGCGGGCGATCAACAGACTGATGTCGCCCCTTCGATTGCAGGTAAAGTGATTGCCGTGGGTGTGGATCTCGGCAGTTATGTTAAGCGCGGACAGATGATCGTTCGGCTCGATGATGTGGACTCCAAACTTCGCGTCGCGCAGGCGCAGGCCCAGGTTGAGCAAGCGAAAGCAGGGTTGCGACAGGCGGAAGAGAAGGTTGGCCTGCGACCTGCCAGGGCGTTTGATCCGACCCGCGTCCCGGAGGTAGCCAACGCTCGAGTGGCTCTGGAGCTCGCTGAGAAGAACCTGCGCCGGTCCGAGAAGTTGATCGAATCCGGAGATGTATCACGTTCTCTTTACGATCAGCAAAAAGCACAACGCGATCAATTCAAGGAACAATATGAATCGGCATTGTCGCTGGCCCGCCAAAATTACGCGGGGGTGATGACCGCGCGCGCCAACGTGGCAAATGCCGAGACCCAGCTGGGGTTGGCGCGAAGAGCTCTTTCCTATGCGCTGGTTTTTTCCCCAATCGATGGGTACGTCGCCGAGCGCAATGCCGATCTTGGCGAGTATGTTTCTCCTACCTCCAAGGTCGCGACCGTCGTGCGTATCAATCCGCTACGAATTCGCATTGATATTCCTGAACAGGCAATCTCGGAGGTAAGGGTTGGTCAGTCCGTCTCAGTAACCACGAATGCCTGGCCCGATAAAAACTTTAGGGGTCGAATTGCCAGGATTTCTCCGAATGTGACTGCCAGCTCACGCACATTGTCGGTAGAGGCCGATATCGAAAACAGCGGGGGGTCACTAAAGCCCGGACAGTTCGCAACCGTGCGCATTCTGCAGTCGCGTTCGCAACCGGCAGTGTTGATTCCAGCGCGAGCTGTGCACACAGAGTCAGGAGTGAATCGTGTGTTCGTTATTAGGGATGGAAAGGCTGAACAACGACTAGTTCAACTGGGACAATCGGAGAGTGACCTCGTGGAAGTGAAAAGCGGCGTCGCCGCAGGCGAACAGGTAGCCACCAGCAACGTCGAGCAAATGAGCGACGGAATTGCCGTAAGACAGTAAGTAATTTTGATTTGCGATTTTAGATTTGTGATTGGTGAGCTGACTCAAGACCCAGCATTCTTCAAATCAAAAGTCAAAAATCAAAAATCGTATAACAAGCGGAGCTTGTCTCGTGCAAAAACTAGCTGAAATTTGTGTCCGGCGCCCGGTGTTCGCGACGATGCTGATCCTGAGCCTGACGGTCGTCGGCCTCTTCTCGTATCGGTCACTCGGCGTTGATCTCTTCCCCAAGATTGACTTACCCACAATCACGGTTACGGTGATCAATCCAGGCGCCTCTCCGCAGGAAATTGAGACGGAGATCACTGACAAGGTTGAGGGCGCGGTTAACACCATTAGTGGTATCGATGAGCTTCGTTCGACTTCGGTTGAGGGCGTTTCTCAAGTCTTTATCACTTTTCTCTTGGAAAAGAATCCCGATATTGCCTCTCAGGAGGTCCGCAACAAGGTTGACCTGATCGCGAACGATTTGCCAGTCACCGCCGAGCAACCCATTGTTCAGAAATTTGACACGGATGCGGCCCCAGTGGTGCGAATCGCAGTATCCGCGCCGCGCTCATTGCGCGAGGTCACCGACGTAGCCGACAAAAAGATTAAGCAACAGATAGAATCCATCAATGGCGTCGGCGAAGTGCAGATCGTCGGGGGCCGGACGCGCGAGATTCAAGTTTGGGTAGATCCGGACAAGTTGCGAGCTTTCAACGTCACTGTCGCCGAAATCGCCAATGCCGTGCGCGCGCAAAATATGGAAGTGCCGGGCGGCCGAATTGATGAAGGGACCCGCGAACTGACGGTTCGCACGATGGGCCGAATCGTGGAGCCGGCCGAGTTCAATAATCTTATCGTTGCCAATCGCGGCGCCTACTCGGTTAAGCTCGGCGATATAGGGTACTCCGAAGACGGAGCGGAAGAGCCACGAACAGAAGCGCGTTTGAATGGGCAGCCAGCCGTCATTCTGATCGTCACCAAACAATCAGGTCAAAACACTGTGGCTGTTGCCGACGCAGCTAAAGAGCGTCTCCAGGAGATTCAGAAGACCCTGCCGGCTGGTTTCAAGACCCAGGTGGTCGGCGATCAGTCGATATTCATTAAGGCCTCAATCGAATCGATCCGCACGCACCTGATTGAGGGCAGCATCCTGGCGGCCATCGTCGTTTTCATCTTCCTTTGGAGTTTTCGTTCGACGGTTATTGCGGCGCTCGCCATTCCAACTTCGCTAATTGCCACCTTCGGGCTGATGGCGGCAATGGGATTCACTCTGAATCAAATCACGATGCTGGCGCTGACACTAATGGTAGGTATTGTGATCGACGACGCGATCGTCGTATTGGAGAACATCTATCGTTTCATCGAAGAAAAGGGCATGCCTCCCTTCCAGGCCGCGATCGAAGGAACCAGGGAGATTGGCCTCGCCGTAATGGCGACGACGCTTTCCCTGCTGGCGGTGTTCGTACCGGTAGGATTTATGGGTGGCATTTCAGGCCGTTTCATGTCGTCATTTGGCTTCACTGCATCATTTGCTATCGCGGTTTCCCTGCTGGTTTCATTTACGCTGACTCCGATGTTGTCGGCGCGGCTAATCAAACGCAGTAAGGATCGGACGACCCCCGACGGAGGGAAGCCGGCCCATCGCGATTCGAAGGAGTCGCGGTTTTATCGTCCGATTGATCGCGGCTATACCCGCCTGTTGACCTGGGCCATGACGCGCCGCTGGATCATAGTCGCTGCGTGTGTGCTGGTAATTATAAGCATCGTGCCGCTGTTCATGTTTGTTGGTAAAAACTTCCTCCCGGTTGATGATCAATCGCAGTTTGAAATCAACCTGCGCGCCCCAGAGGGGTCCACGCTAACGACGTCATCGGCCATCGCCGGGCGGGTTGCCGCGGATCTCCGCCAACTTCCCGGGGTCACCGATACGTTAACCACAATTGGGGGAGGCCAGCAGGAACAGGTCAACGTGGCGACGATCTACGTCAAGCTGAAACCGATTGAGGAACGCAGCGTTACCCAGAATGACTTGATGGTGCGGGCCCGCACTGAAATACTCGGCAAGTACGTTATAGAGTTTCCGGGACAGTTGCGCACCAGCGTTCAACAGGTCGCCGCGCTTTCAGGCGGCGGATTCCGCAACGCCGATATCCAGTACGTAATCAACGGGCCCGATCTGGAAAAACTGACAAAATACTCGGATGATTTGTTAGCGAAGATGAAAACCATTCCGGACCTGGTTGATGCCGACTCGACTTTGGTTACCGGCAAGCCTGAGTTGCGGGTCGTCATCGACCGCGCGCGGGCAGCGGATCTCGGTGTTCTAGTCGGCGATATCGCCCAGGCACTTAATACCCTTGTTGCCGGTCAAAAGGTGTCCACTTTTAACGCGGGCACGGACCAATACAACGTTCGCGTCCGGGCCATCGGAGAATTTCGCGCCAGCGTAGAAGGTCTGAAACGGATGGTAGTGTCGTCATCCAAGATTGGTTGGGTGAGTCTCGACAACCTGGTTCGGGTTGAGGAAGGCACTGGACCATCAGCCATTGATCGGTTGAATCGTCAGCGGCAGGTGATGTTGCTCGGCAACGTCAAACCAGGCGGATCGCAGGCCGCGGTCATCCAGAAGATGGATGAGTTTGCCAAAGAGGTGAGGATTGATGGAGCGTACACAACCGGATTGGCCGGCCGCTCGAAGGAACTGGGCCGCACAGGCTACTACTTCGGACTCGCCTTCCTCCTCTCTTTCATCTTCATGTACATGGTCCTGGCAGCTCAATTTGAGTCTTTCATCCACCCGGTCACTATATTGTTGACCCTCCCACTCGCAATTCCCTTCGGCATCCTTTCACTTTTGGTAACCGGACAGACGGTGAATATTTTTTCAGGACTGGGGCTCTTGCTGCTTTTCGGCGTGGTTAAGAAAAACGCAATTCTTCAGATCGATCATACCAACCAACTGCGGGCCCAGGGTATGGAGCGTTTCGAAGCAATAATTCGGGCGAACCGTGAACGGTTGCGGCCCATCCTCATGACCACGGTGGCGCTGGTTGCCGGCATGCTGCCCTTAACGATCTCCAGCGGCCCTGGATCGGGTACGAGCCGGTCTATTGGGGTGCTGGTTGTGGGTGGGCAGTCACTCTGTCTGCTACTGACGCTGCTTGCGGTGCCGGTTTTCTATTCACTTTTTGACGATCTCGCGCGAAGTCGAATTTGGAGCACAATCGGCGCGGGCACCACTGGCGCTTTGGGCTGGATGCGACGCAAGGGAGCGAGCGCAACAGCATCGCTCTTGAGCCTGGTAACGACGGACTAGACTTCCAAAGCAGAGCCGGGTTGCAAGATGATCACGCAAAGGCGAAGGGGCAAAGACCCAAAGGTGGGGTTGCCTGATTTAATTGAATCCTAGTGAAGAAGCAGGTTATTAGAAGCCATGATTAAGTTGCCCTTTAGGTTGTCCTCGCCATATTACCGCCCTCTAGTGCGTAGCTCGGGATCGCTGCTAACAATTGTTTTCTGTCTTCTCTACGCCGTGGGTGCGTCGGGCCAAAATCCTATACCGTCACCAACTCCCTTGACCGATCAGATTCTACCGGTCCCGCCCATCGCTTCTGACTTTCGGCTAGAGCCGAGGCCTTTGCCTGAACTCGGCCGCGTAGGTGTTGACATGGAACACCAGCGACCGCTTTCGCTGCGCGAGGCGCTGACCGCAGCGTTAGAAAACAACAAAGACATCGAAGTTGCGCGGCAAAATGTAAGGATAGCTGAATTTGATTTGCAAGGTTCACGCGGCGCTTACGATCCACGGCTGAGCTCGGCTTCCTATTTCGAACGCATCGAGACTCCCATCTCCAGCTTCTTAAGTGGAGGATCTAACGGCTCGATTACGCAAAACGACTTCACCAATACGGCACGCCTGGAGGGCCAGACTCCAAAATTTGGCGGGAATTACCGAATTGATTTTTCCTCGATTCGCTTCACCACGAACAATTTATTCACGGCATTGAATCCGCAGTATCCGAGTGCGCTGACCTTCAACTATACGCAACCTCTACTACGCGGCTTGAAGTTTGATAACAACCGCCGGCAGATTGAGATTGCCAGGAAGAATCTCTCCCTCACCGACGCGCAATTTAGGCAGCGGGCGGTTGAGACGATAACCAGTGTGCAGCGTGCTTACTGGGACCTGGTCTTTGCACTTAGAAATCTCCAGATCCAGCGAGATGCCGTGCGAGATTCGCGCACCCAACTAGAACACAACAAGCGGCTGGTTACCGAGGGCGCATTAGCACCGATAGACGTCGTCGCAGTAGAGGCCCAAGTCGCCGGCTTCGAACAAACTCTTTTCACGGCCCTTGAGGAAGTGTCGCGCAGCGAAAACAATCTCAAGAATCTAATTGCCGAAAACCGGCAGGCCGAGATCTGGACCGTGTCGCTAATACCGACTGATTCCGTGGATCTGGCGCCACTCAGCGTATCACTGACGGAAGCAATGAAGGCCGCGATGGAGAATCGTCCGGAGCTGCAACAGTCGAATCTGGTGCGGGAAATCAATCAGGTTGATCAAAAGTTCTTCCGCGAGCAAACTAAACCGCAAATCGATCTGGTTGGCAGTTATGGTCTCGTGGGATTGGCGGGCGCGGCCAGCGGCGGCATTAACCCTTTCACCGCAACCTCCCAGGAGTTGCGTGATCGAGTGAATTTGCTTTCGGTAAATAATGGTCTACCGCTCTTGCCGGATCCTCCAGCTCAGACGATTTCCTCTGAACTCATTGGAGGTTACGGCCAATCGATCCAGAGTCTATTAGGAAATCGTTACAGCAATTTTCGAGTGGGCGTACAGATGAATTTGCCTTTGCGCAACCGCACCGCTAAGGCGCAGCTGGGCCGATCGCTCGTTGAAGGCCAACGCATTGCCACTCAGCGGGAACAACTGGAACAATCAATTCAGGTGGACGTGAGGAATGCTTTGCAAGTGGTGCGGAGTGCCGAAGCGCGGCTGCGAGCCGCCGCTGCGGCCCGCGACGCGAGCGAGCAGCAGTATGCCAGTGAACAAAGAAAACTCGATGCCGGCCAATCGACTGTATTTTTGGTGCTGGAACGGCAAACGACCTTAACTACGGCCCGTGGAAGTGAGCTTCGCGCGCAAACGGATCTGAATAAAGCGTCTGCCGAATTGCAGCGGGCCACCGGCAATGCCCTTACGGGAAATAGCATCGTCGTGCGTGTGCGCTGATTTTGGTCTTCCCGATCCAAGCAGCACCGCACGCGAGAAGGCGGTAGGTTTTGGGGCGAAACCTGCTGCCTTCACACCTCTAAGCGAGGGTGATAGATATCAGAGCATTTTCCATTAAAAACTTCCTGGAGCGAATTGATAATGGAATATGGAAAATGTTTAGTTCTGGAGAAGAGCTTCGAGAAGGAAGAATAGGCCCACACAGGCAAGAATGCCGAATGCCACTGCTATGATGTACCACTGAATTAGTTTGGTTTTACAGGCGCGGCAGCGTGTCCTGCTCCACGCCACAGGCCTGTCACAATTGGGGCACCTCATTCTCCTGTCCCCGAGGCTTTCCAGCGCACCACAGTCCACAACGGCCAGTGATCAGAGAACCCGATCTTCGTATCGATTCCATGGCTGTTGGCTTGCAGCCCGCGCAGCCAAATCCAGTCCAGCTTCAGCCTTATAGGGATTACCAACACGGTTTGCAGGAAAGTTGACTTATCGTTAGCGAACGGAGTAGTGAAATTGTCGCGCATAAAAAGCTCGGACATTCTCTTCACCGAGTTAGGCTCCCAGGTATTCAAATCACCCAGAACGATCGCACGCATGTGCTTGGGATAGCGGGCGAGGTCCTGGATTACCGCTTTCGCCTGCTCGATCTTTTCGCTCACCGGAATCCTGTTTTCAGAATGAACCGAATAAATACGCAAGGGAGTTTCCCCGATATCAACAGTCGCCCCAATTGCTACACGCCTTCTGCCGCCGGGGCCAGGATGCGGTAAAACGAGACGACGAACATCTGTTAAGGGATAACTGCTTAGAATTGCCACTCCCGTCTCCTCTTCCATCTCTGCCGTTGGAGATGGTGGCGCCGCCCAAGCGTAATAATGACCCAGTTTCTCAGCGATCGACTTCACCGTATTCAGGTTGCCGGTTCGTTGCTTGTTGCGGTCGACTTCCTGTAAGCCAATGATGCTCGCACCGGCCAGTTTGCTGTCGTGCTTGAAAAGTTTAATTAGTTCGTTCAACTCTTCGCCCCCACGCCAGCGAATATTATAGGAAACTACCTTGACGTCGGCCGGGGCTTTCGGTGCATTTGCGATGGTTGTCGCGCGGCCGGTTTCCAGCAATTCTGCAAAAGTAGTACGAGACAAATCAGGAAGACCACTGGCGGAAAATAGAGATGCACAGAGTAGTGCTAGCAGGCTGAATAGCAGCAATACCTTTACCCGCGAATTTCTACTCTCAGCCGCGTTATTAGACAGCTCTACGGGACTCTGTGGCATAACAATTACCGGTTCTCAGACTCGACTAACGAGCTTAGATGCCTTCTTGCGAGGGTAGTGCTGTGCGTGATCGCCGCCCTGGAACCTTTTACATTAAATCGCATTATTGGCCGCGACTTCGATCGCCGTAGTACTTCGGCCTAGTCAGTCGGCTTGCCCGGGAGCAATGCCTCGCTCTTTATCGTTTGGGGGCCCCGATCGTTGCAGATTGCGAACGACGGACCTTCATACATGGTGAGGCCGGCGTATTCGCCTTTCGCGTTCAGTATGT
>JACCSP010000019.1 GCA_013812905.1 Pyrinomonadaceae bacterium | reverse complement strand
TCGGGATGCCGGATGAAGATGGCTATTCCCTGATTGCTAAAGTGCGCGCTCTTGGCAAAGAGCGAGGGGGTAAGGTTCCGGCGGCGGCGGCACTCACAGCTTACGTGGGCGAAAAAGATCGCATCCGGGTGCTTCAGTCAGGCTTCCAGATACATGTGCCGAAGCCGATTAGCCCGAGCGAGTTAATCGCCGTCGTCGCCAACCTCGCCGGGCGCACGGAGTAAACGCCTGGGCACATAATGGCTCGAGTGGAACATCGTCAATTTGTTTGACGTTTACCAGGACGAAGGTTCCCAGGTCGGTCAGAGTTATGAGAACTATCTGGGCCGGATCGGGCTGAGCTTATTGGAGAATTAGCGATGAGAGTAGGAATTTCTCAAGATGCGCGCCCCCAGGCGATGACCTTGATAGCCGCAGCCGCGATATCGATTGTCCTCTGGTTCATCCCCTTTGCCGAAGTACTAACCTATCCGTTCCGGATTTTTGTGACCTTTATTCATGAAGGCGGACATGCGATCGCCGCACTGCTCACGGGAAACTCGATCGGCAGTTTGAGCGTAGCGATGAACGCCAGTGGCGAAACTTACACGACACAAGGCGGACTGGTGTCTCAAACTTTTGTGGCCAGCGCTGGGTATCTGGGTTCAATGGCCTATGGTGGACTGCTGCTGGTGCTGATACGGAAAGCCATAGCCGCCCGTATAGTGTTGGTCGGATCGGCCGCGGTAATCTTCGCTCTTACTCTGACTTATGGAATCCTGACACCAATTTTTTCGTGGGGCGCGCTCTCTGGTATTCCCTTTACTTTTCTTGCGGGAACATCTCTATCGGTCGGCCTGGTCGCACTGGCTAAATTTGCGAGCGCGCGGGTGGCTACCTTCTTCGTGAGTTTTCTGGCGGTCCAGTGTGTCCTGAATGCGCTGCTTGATCTAAAGACGGTTTTCTTTCTTTCTTCGCCGTTTGCCACCAGCGTTCCCACGGACGCGGTTAACCTGGCGAACGCCACCGGCATTCCTGCGTTTTTCTGGGCCATCATTTGGATTGCCATCGCCCTGGCTATACTGGCGCTGGCGATGCGTATCTACGTGGTCACGCGCGATTCAAGGATCCGACCCGATCTGCCGTTCGATTTAGTCCGTGAGTCGGATGGCTGGGCAAATCATTAACGACACTTTCGAATGCGTGGGCGAGCGTTGCGCTACGCCCACGGCGAATCGCGGAAAAAGATTCCCTGACCCTGGAAGGGTCAAACAGAGCCCGCCGATGGGACCCCTTCAGGGTCAGGTACGTTTCCTTCGGCAATCGGCGGGCGTCGCGCAACGCTCGCCCACGGCTACTAACTTTGACCCCTCCGGGAAGATTTGCCGAAATCCAAAGTCGTGACCCACGACCGGTGGAACGTGCCAACAAAGTCCGAAAAAGTCGAAAATCGGCGACGGAGCAACGCTCTAAAACTTCAGTTGGTAGCGCACGGTAAAGCTACGGCCCGGACCATCGATGCCCCAGCCGGGATTCCGATGGCTCTTGTCGGCGATATTCTCGAAGTCGATGGATATCTGCTGGTCCTCAGTGAGGTTGAAACCGCCGCGCAGATTTACCAGGCCGTAGCCGGGTATTGCGGTAAAGAGCGGCGCTGATTGCGCGCTACCAAGCACGCGGTTCTGCACTTGCGCGAGCGTTTCATTCGTGGCAATCAGAATACCTCCAGCCGATCCGCATGGCCCGTTTGTGCTGGGAGTAGTCAACCCACGAACGCAAGCTCCGCGACGAAAAAAATTCTGAATGTTCGTGCGCGACCGGGCCGCCCCGGTACGGCGGTCTGAGAGATCGAGTGACGAGAGTCGATCCTGACGGCCGGCTAGCATCGAGTAAGCTTCGATCCAATAGCGTTTAACTGGTGGTCGGTAGCACAAGCTCAGGAACCCCATTTTAGGGGGAACGCCTGCACCGCCGAGGTTTGGCGGCTCTCCTGTGGCTTTGTCTTCAGCACGCACAAAACTGTACTTCCCAGTGAAAACCCACGAGTCTGCCGGCCGCACGTTAAGTGTGTATTCGACGCCCTTCAAGCGCGTGTCACCGAAGTTTGTCTGCACCAGAACCGGCGCCGCCGAGAGTGGCACGAATACCGCGCCATTCGCGTTCTGGTGCTCAATCACCTGGCTGCCAAGGCGCAGTCCTACTGAGCGCTGCGGTAAGATGAGCGTCTGCCGGACGAGCGTGTCGTTGTAGTCCAGCAGGTAGACTGTTAGGTCGGTGTCGAAACGCGGCTTACGGTAATGCAACCCCAAGTCAAAGTTGTTGGTGGTTTCCGACGACGGAGGTGAGACGGAAATGCCCGTCGAGACTGCGCTCTCATCCGCGGTGCTCCCGACTACCGCGTTCAGACCGGCTAGATCGGACGGGGCAACCTGGTAGCCCACTCCCACCAATCCGACGGAACCGAGGGCTGTGATGTTCGGGGCACGAAAACCGCGGCTGTAGTTGTAAGCTATGTTGAGACCGTTCGTGACTGTTGCCACCCCGCCAATGCGACCGGAGAAATCGGCGACGCGCAGAGAGTCATCAGGAAACAACGGCTGCCCGTTTACGAGAGGACTGTTCGCCGCACGGGAGCGGTAGGATGCAATGTTGTAGCGCAGCGCGCCGCTGAGGCGTAGCCGCTCCGGTATGGTCTCCCAGGAATCCTGCACGAAGAGGCCACCCAGAATGTAGCGAGCCCCGTTGGGAACGCGGGGACGTGTCAGCGTGGTCACACCGGTTGAGGGTTCAAACGCATACGAGGGGGCATTAACATGATCGCGGTAAATGTCGCCACCAATCAAAAAAGTGTTGCGGTGCGCCAACTGCTTATCGAGGAAAAAGTTGAATCCATAGGTACTGGTGCGCTCTTTGTCGTGGGTGATTCCCGCCAACGGGTTTCCTTGTCCTCCTTGATTAACGCGATCTTCGCGCTGACTGTTGTATGAGACAGTGAACGAGCCATTATCAAAGAAGCCGATGCTCTGTTTGACGTAGCGCAGGTAGCCAAAGTCGAGCATCAGGTTGCGTAGATCGGCGATCAAATTCCCATCGCCGCCCAGTGTTTGATCGTAGCGCTTGCCACCATCCTGCTGGCTGCGCTGATACCGGAAGCTTAACTGCTGATCGGCGCGCGGTGCGTAAGTCAGGTGCAATGTTCCGCCGTATTGGGTGAAGGCAGTGTCGGTTAGTCTCGTACCCAGGATGTCGGAAGGTAAACCCAGGAAGCGCGTCACCGCAGCGTGGCTATCAATCCCGTTGCCAGTCCGGAGCGTGTTGACCCGGCGACTGCTCACATTGACCAGCATTCCGAAGCGCCGCGTGCCGTAAGTTAAGAGCGTATTGCCTCCGAATGACAGATCGGCGCTGTTGAAGAACGTATTCACCTCGCCATGCACAACCGGAGTGTCGAAACCAAACTCGGGCGTGCGCGAAAGCAATTGCACCGTGCCGCCGAGCGAGTCTGACCCGTATTGAGCGCTGTTCGTTCCACGCAGGATCTCGACTGTGCGCAGCGAACTGGGCTCGTTCAAATTGAAGAAAGTATTAATACCCCCGCGCTGTGTGGACTGCGTCGCACGCACTCCATCTACGTATACACCAACCTCGGTAAGCCCTCGTACCATCACCGCGCCGACTGTTGGGCTGGTGCGTTGCAGTGAGACACCTACCTCTTCGTCCGCCACCTGCGCAAGCACACCCGTCGACCGCTGCAGGATTGCGTCATCTCCGATAACGTTGACCTGCTGCGATACCCGGTCGATGTCCTGCGCCTGGCCGGTTTCCGCGGTTACAGTTACCTGATCCACGATAGAGGCCACGTCCATCACGATCTTCATCTCAACAGTCACGCCCGTACTTACCTGTACTGATGAATTGTGTTTACCGAAGCCGACCTGCGTTACTCTAATCTCGTATGAGCCGGGCCTCACATTTTCGAACCTGAAACCTCCCCCTGCATCAGTCGTGGTGGTGGCCAGAACTGCCTGGTGCTGATGCACGAGCGAGACCTCGGCGCCGCTCACCGCCGCCTGCTTTTGATCTTTGACTACACCGACAATCTTGCCCTGTGGGTTTTGTTGAGCTATGAGAACTGCAGGCATCAGCACCAGAACGACAGCCCCCAACAAGCCGGGGTTGAATGTTCCCATTGATCTCCCGAAAGCCATCCTCGTTCGTTTCATTCTTGTAATGTGATTGAGCGTAGCGGCCCAGTCAGCTTCAGAACCCGTACCCATCCTCGCTCAGACTAACCTCTACCGCAACTTATGAGTCTTCCTTAAAGCTTTTGGTTCAGAGGTTTCTGACTGCGGCTTTTCCGAAGCCTCGCTTTTCATCCATCTGTGTCATCCGCCTTGATCGGTAGTTGGTTGCATCTGCCGTTTCGCACTGGGACACAATCGGGGTATTATTTGAAGTTTACGAAAGGGCCGAGAATTCCCTCCGTGTGGTCAGCGAGCGAGTTTGGATATGCCGGAAGAAGCTATTGAAGTCCGCGGAGCAAGGGTTAACAACCTAAAGAATATCTCCTTTTCGATTCCCATCAACCAGATGACGGTGGTCACGGGCGTGAGTGGTTCCGGAAAGTCGTCCTTGGCTTTCGACACCGTTTATGCCGAAGGTCAGCGGAGATACGTTGAATCCCTCTCGGCGTACGCTCGTCAGTTTCTCGAGCGTATGGACAAGCCCGACGTGGACGAGGTACGAGGAATCGCCCCGGCCATCGCCATCCGCCAGAAGAACTCAACCCGAAATCCCCGCTCAACGGTGGGCACCCAGACCGAGGTCCACGACTATCTGCGCCTGCTCTATGCCCGTGTCGGAACAACTTACTGTCGAGTCTGTGGTCGCGAGGTCTACCATGATTCACCGGAGTCAGTGGCGGACGAGATCTTAACAATGGTTGCCGCAGGGACACGGTTCTATGTCCTGTTCCCTGCCGGTTCCGGACTAGCGCAGAGTGGCGTAGGCGTCGAGGAGATGTCGAGGCAGGTGAACGGGAAGGCAGCCAAGGGACGAGACAGGCAGACGGGGCGAGGCGGAGGTAGGGAGAAACCTGGAAAGACATCTCCGCGTCGCCCCATCTCCGCATCTCCCCATCAGAAGGTCACCGCTCATATCATGAGTCTGATGCAGCGGGGGTTCACCCGGCTCTACGCCAGGGGGCAGACGATCGAGCTTCACTCCCTCGACGATTACACCCTGCCAGACTTTCAGGACGTTTACGTGATGGTCGATCGGCTTGCCGCCCACCCAGAAGTGCGCCAGCGTTTAGTCGACTCGGTGGAGATCTGTTTCCAGGAGGGCCACGGTTCGGCAGTAGTCGAAACAGCAGAAGCGGAACCTAAAAGCTTCAAGTTCTCGGACAGGTTTGAGTGCAAGTATGACGGCACGCTCTACGCACAACCGGAACCGCGCCTCTTCAGCTTCAACAATCCGTACGGCGCTTGCCGGACGTGCCAGGGTTTTGGAAACACCATCGGTCTCGATCTAGATCTGGTGATTCCGAATCCGGGCTTGGCCTTGAACGAGGGTGCAATTGAGCCCTGGGCGAAACCACAACATGAATGGGCTCAGGACGAGCTGCGCCAGTTCTGCAAGACAGAGAACATTCCGGTGAACGTTCCCTTCGGGCAGCTATCGCGTGCTGATCAGCGAGCGATTGTTGAAGGTAAGAAGGAGTGGGGCGGAGTGCGCGGGTTCTTTGACTGGATGGAGACGAAGAAATACAAGCTGCACGTGCGCGTCTTTCTGTCGAAGTATCGTGGCTACACTTTGTGTCCGGATTGCGGCGGCGACCGTCTGCGCCAGGAAGCGCGTGACGTAAAGGTCGGCGGAAGTGCGCTGCCCGAGGTTTGCGCGCTGGCGATCAAAGATGCCCAGGGCTTCTTCGAGTCGTTGCAGCTTGGAACGGAACAACATGCGATCGCCGAGAGGATCCTCTTTGAGATTCGACGTAGGTTGCGTTTCCTCGTAGATGTAGGTGTTGATTATCTGACGCTTGATCGTCTCGCTTCGACTCTCTCAGGGGGCGAGGCTCAACGGATTCAGTTGGCCACTAATTTGGGCTCCTCACTGGTGGGCGCGCTTTACGTTCTGGATGAGCCCTCGATTGGTCTACATCCGCGAGACAATGAACGCTTGATTCGGCTGCTACATAACTTGCGCGATATCGGCAATACGGTTCTGGTCGTCGAACATGATGCCGAGATGATGCGCGCGGCGGATCACATCCTGGATATTGGGCCCTCCGCCGGCGAGCTTGGTGGGCGAGTAATATACGAAGGCGATTTTCCCGGCTTGATCGCCAACGAGGCGTCCTTGACTGCGCGCTACTTGCGCGGTGAAACCGAGATTAGGGAACCGAAGCAACGGCGATTGTTTCAAAAAAGGCGCTTAACCCTGCGCGGTGCCGCCGAGCACAACCTAAAAACCATCGATGTTGAGCTGCCTCTCGACATGCTGGCCTGCATTACCGGCGTTAGTGGATCCGGAAAATCGACTCTAATTCATGATTGCATCTATGCCGGTCTGAAGAAGCAAAAAGGTGACTGGCAGGGGCATGTGGGGGCTTTTGAAAAGCTGGAAGGCGAACAACTCGTCGACGATGTTATCCTGGTGGATCAGTCCCCCATCGGACGGACTCCTCGCTCAAACCCAGTAACCTACATCAAGATTTACGATGCCATCCGCGAGGTCTTCGCCTCCACCCGAGAAGCGCAGGGACGCGGGCTCGATCCATCCCACTTCTCTTTCAACCTGCCTGGCGGTCGTTGTGAGGTATGCCAAGGCGATGGCACCGTGACGGTGGAGATGCAGTTTCTGGCCGATGTTGAGCTCGTATGCGAGGAATGCAAAGGCACGCGTTTCAAACAGCAGATCCTGGACATACGCTATCGTGGTAAGAATGTGCATGAGGTCTTAAGTCTCACCGTGCGTGAAGCAATCACATTTTTTCGCGAGGTACCTAAGATCGCCAATCGTCTGCGCGTACTCGACAACGTTGGTCT
Organism: Pyrinomonadaceae bacterium; assembly: GCA_013812905.1. Taxonomy (GTDB): domain Bacteria; phylum Acidobacteriota; class Blastocatellia; order Pyrinomonadales; family Pyrinomonadaceae; genus PSRF01. Next base: position 5,668 of record JACCSP010000019.1, on the reverse strand, counting down.
GGGGTATCTTCGTCTGGGCCAATCGGCCACCACCCTGTCCGGCGGAGAGGCACAGCGCATCAAACTTGCCGCGCATCTTTCCAAACGCACGGGCTCGAACACTCTCTACATCTTTGATGAACCAACCACCGGCCTCCACTTTGACGACATCAACAAACTTCTTGCGGCTTTCAGCGCGTTGATTGAAGCCGGCGGATCGTTGCTGGTAATCGAGCACAACCTCGACGTGATTAAAACGGCTGACTACATCATCGACCTCGGTCCGGAAGGGGGCGATGCCGGCGGCTACGTTGTCGGAATGGGAACTCCCGACGAGATAATGAAGATTCCGCAGTCTTATACCGGTAAATTTCTTTCTAAGTATCTGGCCAGATCTAATGGCCATACTACGTGAGCTCAACGAGCCTGTGATTTCAGGCGACAGCATACAGCCTGGGGTGAAGCGCAGCGGAACCCCCAGATAAGGATGCATTAAAAGGGCTGCAAGCCCGTGAAACGGGCGACGGCGCACCGATGACTTATTCGCCCAGTTGATTTCATAAATGAGGCCGCGATTGTTTCTTCTGTCGCCCGCTCGCGGGCTGCGAATCTTTTCAACCACATTGACCTGGGGTTCCGCTGCGCTCCTTAGGAGGCTTTACCCTGGCGCCCGCTATCGCGGGCTGGTTGAGCTGTTCAGATCGCGCGGCTCTTGATCATGTGATCAACGCCAAGGCGCCTGGCGTCAATACGGATTGTCTGCCTTGGGGGTTCGGTGACCTTCGGCTATAGCGTACCTCCTGGTTTGGACCAAACGATCCACTGATTACGATTGTGAGGTTCGGTTGGAACGATGTCAGCTCCAGCAAAGTTCCGGATCGAGAAACTATCAGGACCAATTCGGCTGCCGTCGCAGTGCGGTGGCTCATTGATTACAGCCAGGCATTCGCGCACGCAACAAAATGGGTGCTGTATATTTAGGACGGAGGGACATTCAACCAATGAGTCTAAAACAGAAAATCGTGTCGGATTTGACTGCTGCCATGAAGGCTCAGGATGCCCCGCGACTCTCAACATTGCGCATGGTTAAAGCTGGGATGATGAATCGCGAAATCGAGAAAGGCAGCGAACTTGACGACGAAGAGATGGCCAAGCTATTGCGATCGATGGTCAAACAGCGGCGCGACTCAGTCGAGCATTATGAAAAAGGTGGCCGCCAGGATTTGGCAGAAAAGGAAAAGGCAGAAATTGGCGTGATCGAGGCCTATCTGCCGCAGGCTGCTTCCTCTGAGGAAATCGAACAGGCTGTCGTCGCTGCAATATCAGAAACTGGTGCAGCTTCAATGAAGGATATGGGTAAAGTGATGAAAGCTGCACAGACAGCACTGGCGGGAAAGAACGCCGACGGTCACACCGTGAGTGAGATGGTGAAAACGAAACTCGGTGGTTAGCGACCTCTCTTGGGCTTGGGCGAATCGCTCGTATGACTTACTGTGTTAATCAGCAAGATCAGAAAAACAGTGGCGAGGTCAAGCTCTTTGAACGGCACCGACTCGACAGCTTCTGACTTTGGATTAGGAGATGGTAAGTAGCGTTTTACCAGGACAAAGCCCAGTAAGATCGCAATGACGACGATAGCAATGTTGGCGAGGAGTTCAACCCTCTTATGACTCATTGATCACTGAGGGCTGAGAGGACGTGAGTCTGACGGAATCTTACTTGAGGGTTCGCCAGAGGAGGCGCTATGTCAAAGGCGCAATAATATGCTTGAGGTCGTACTCGCCCTGTCACGATGCTTGTATGCCTTAAATGATGCCTTGTCAAGACATTCTAATTTGCATTTCAATTTGCTAACAACAGACATCTTAATTTGGCAACAGGATGCTGTTGCACATCGATGCTAGCCAGCAACGCTGTCTGCGACGATTCGGCTTATTGACCGAGCTATTCCTGAGGCATAACATGCCGGCCCATGAAAATCAGAACCATCAACACTGAGAAGGCGCCAAATCCTGCCGGTCACTACTCGCAAGCAGTGGTTTACAACGGTCTTGTGTTTGTAGCCGGGCAACTTGCTATCGATCCGCAAAGCGGAGAAAGGAAACTGGGCTCAATTGAAGAGCAGACCGAACAAGTGCTCAAGAATGTTGAAGAGGTATTGAAAGCCGCCGGCAGCGACATGACGCTCGTGCTCAAGATGACCGTTTTTATCGCAGACATTAGCTTGTGGGAAAGAGTAAATGATGCCTACTCAAGGGTGATGGGAGAACATCGTCCAGCCAGAGCAGTCATTCCGACTAAAGACCTGCATCATGGGTTTCTGATCGAGATTGATGCTATTGCTGCCACAGATGACTAGCGCTGGAGCCCACAAAGGATCTTTGAGTCTCGGCTTGACGCCTGTCTTTGAACTACGGTGGCAAGTCCAAATCTCTATCGAGCATAACTGCCCCACCTGGGATGACGGTAACATCGCGTTACAAGACAGTGATGACGACCCTCTTGGTCCTCTTCTGTTTAATACCGTACCTGTTGCAGCTTTACGCGTCACGGCGGCGAATCCCATCGAGACATAGTCCGCTCCCACGTTGACCAGCCTGCAAATCGACCAGAGTGGTCAACCCAATGCGGAACGGGCAGCTGTGAAACGACGGCGATCACACAACCGCAAACGGGCATTGCGCAAGCCGGATGTCATTTATTATCCAACACCGGACGAAACTGTAACCGAGATGCTGCGTCTGGCAGACATTAAGCAAAGCGACGTGTTGTCGATTTGGGCAGCGGCGATGGACGGATTCCTATAATCGCCGCGCAGCAATACGGCATCCGGGCCGTTGGCATTGAGATCGATCCAACTCAGGATGAGAGTGCCATGGCAGAAGGGTCTCTTCCGAACGATTTATTTCTGGCGAGTGCCGGTTCGCGGCATAAAGGGAAGAGAGCTAAAGGATCGCGGTAAGATTAACCCCTAACCTAGTTCAGGTGAGTTGGGCTAGATAAAATAGGCGGCCGGTCTGCTGTCGAATTTAGCAGTTAAGTCTTGGCTTAGCAGTTAACTGTTGGAACCGAGGCTAGATGTCAGTTCGAAAACTATGGCCGCTGCTTGCGCTTGTGGCGGTGTTGGTGGCCGCCACGTTTCAACTGCGCTACCAGGGCCGTTCATGGTGGTGTTCTTGTGGCCAGCCCTTTATCTGGGCAGGCGATATTTGGAGTTCTCACAACTCTCAACATCTTCTGGACCCCTATGTATTCACGCACGTACTACACGGTTTTGTCTTTTTCTGGTTGCTTTGTTGGCTGATGCCTCGGATGCCACGTCTATGGCAACTCCTCCTCGCGACCTTGCTGGAGGCGATGTGGGAAGTATTTGAGAACACTGAGTTCACAATTCAGCGTTACCGCGAAACGACCTTGGCGCTTGGCTATTACGGTGACTCCATCAGTAACTCAGTTGGCGATGTGGCGACGTGTGGAATTGGATTTTTGATTGCACAGAAACTCGGACTCCGTCGATCGTTGGTAGCGTTTGCGGTGACAGAGCTCGTGCTGCTCATCTGGATTAGAGACAGCCTGCTCCTGGAGATTCTAATGTTGATCTATCCGATTGATTGGCTCAAGGCATGGCAAATGGGACATTAACTTTGATCTGGATTCGATAGGCTCGGTGCACATTGTACTTTGGAGGAGGATGAGAATGTTAACGGCTGTGCTTGTGGTTGTAAGTTTTTGCCACGTTCTCGATGGCATAGCTGCTTATAGGGGCTGACGGCGCATTCAGACCGGGAACTTACGATGTGTAACCCCTCTTTAGGTAGTAGTGAGTTTTGAGCGGGTGTTAGTGAGTTTTGAGCCGTAGGCGGTGAATAGATTCTCCTTTTACCTCACCTTTTTAAGGCCCAAACTTCAATCTGCACATTTCGAGGGCCCGCCTTTCTGAGGAAAGCGGGAGAGTATGCCCGAGGTCTCGGACGAGAGGGATTGAGGGGGATAATAGACTGGGATCAGCTTCTTGAGAGAGCGTGTGGCCGGGAGGACTGCTCATTTACGTTTCGGATGCGGGGAATGAAAGGCGAAACCTTCACAAGGCCCGGTAGGCGTGAACTTTGCCCGCTTGCTTCCCCCTGAACGGCGTCGTATAATCCACGGCTTGCTCGAAGCACGGCGGTTCCGTCCGGTGGGTTCGCGCCCACTTTTTCTTTTGGGCGAGTGTTTTTTGGGGGTAACAGTGGGTGCCAGCTCGGTTGAAAAGCGAGTGCAGGAAATCGCTGAAAGGGTAGCAATCGACCACGGACTGGAGCTAGTACATGCAGAAGTCGCCGGCCCAGAGAATAAGCCGATAGTCCGTATTTTCATTGACAAGCCGGAAGGCGTCACTCATGAGCACTGCTCCGAAGTGAGTCATCACCTGGGCACGATCCTCGATGTGGAAGACTTCATTCATTCCAGCTATACGTTGGAAGTATCGTCGCCGGGTCTGGACCGAGGCCTTTACAAGCGGGCGGACTACGAACGCTTTGCCGGCAGCCACGCCAAAATGAAGACGCATCGGCTGATCGGCGGACAGCGCAACTTTCGAGGCCGGTTGATTGGAGTGGATGGGGAGGAAGTGCTCTTCGAGGACAAAACCAGTGGTCGTATTAGGGTGCCGCTCGACTCGATTGTGAAGGCAAATATTGAAATCGATGTTGAGGCAGAGCTTAGGGCAAGGAAGGCCTGAGTTACCAAGAGGCGTAGTCGAAGGCAAAACGACAGTCGCAGGCTCAGTCTGCGCCACTTACAACTGAATAACAACTGAATAGGCTCAACGACACACAGCTTGGGTGTCGAGCCACAAGATAGCGAGACTTAAATGAGTTCATCCATTGCACAGAACATCGAGGCACTTTGTCAGGAGCAAGGCATCGAGCGGGATCTGGTCATCGAAGCCATGAAAGAGGCTGTCCGCGCTGCTGCCAAGAAACAGTTCCGATCTGGTGAAGATATTCAGGTCGACTGGAATCCGGATACCGGCATTGAACTGTCTGCTTCGAAAGTGGTGGTAGACGAGGTGGCCGATGCAGCCACGGAGCTCTCCATCGATGAGGCCCGCGAACTCGCGGGGGATGAGGTCGAGTTAGGCGATGCCCTGTTGCTGCCGTTGCCAATGGAAGAACTGGGCCGCATCGCAGCGCAAACTGCGAAACAGATCCTGTTCCAAAAGGTAAGAGACGCCGTTCGCAGCAACGTCTACGAGCAGTACATCGACAAGATCGGGGATTTGGTTAACGGCTATGTGAAGCGGTTCGAGCGTGGCAACATCATTGTGGACCTGGGAAATCTGGAAGCCATCCTGCCCCGTTCACAGCAGTCTCGCGGGGAACAGTGGAACCAGGGTGAACGGATCAGGGTTGTCATCAACAACGTTTCAAAAGAATCCAAAGGGCCTCAGGTAGAAGTTTCCCGCACTTCGCCCGAATTGCTGCTGCGCTTGTTCGAAATGGAAGTTCCCGAGATCTACGACGGCACAGTAGTGATCAAATCGGCTGTCCGCGAACCCGGTGAGCGTGCCAAGATTGCCGTGATGTCCAACGAACGCGATGTGGATCCGGTGGGCGCTTGCGTCGGTATGAAGGGTTCCCGCGTACAGGCCATCATTCGCGAACTCCGGGGAGAGAAGATTGATATTATCGAATGGTCGGATGAACCC
>JACCSP010000180.1 GCA_013812905.1 Pyrinomonadaceae bacterium | reverse complement strand
ATACATTATCAGCCAGAGCGAGCCCATGCCGCCATTTTCTGACCCTTTTTTGACCATGTGCAATCCGCCTTCAAGGTCATTCTCGTGGCATTCGCCGTCGCTGCAACGCGGCTCGCGGTCGTGCGCGTGGTACGAACAGTAGATGATGAAGTAGTGAGTGGCGGTCTCGGCCACACTGTAGTACATGTAAGCGCGGGACCGTTCGTCTTTCTGATAATTATTCGGCGGACGCTCGGCGAAGTGGGCCCAGTTGTTCAACCCGTTCCAATCGCCGTCAAAATCAAAGCGGCTCATGAAATCGCCCCGGCGCTGGATGGGCTGATCCACACTGGACCGATTCCCTTCGTCCTGCGATTCGCCGCGCACTTCCGTGTCTTGGAAGTTGATGGGCGCGTGAAAGTAGGCGAGGCGGCGATAGAACGGCTGACGACCCGGCATTGTCTGCGCACCGACTAAATTATCGATTGCATAAAAAGGCGAAAAGACCAGGTGCGGCAGCACGGTCAAACCTACTATCAGAGGCCAAATCGACCATGTACGATTGCTGCAGATCATGGCGATAATACCAAAGAGTTGATATACAGAGACTCTCTGATGCTGGAGCCGCATGTAATAAAAGCGGCAACATATATCATTAGTCCCGCAGTTCTTAGTCACGCGAATGTGCAAACGACGACGCGCTAAGATTGATGATCGCTCATCGTGTACGGTACTCAGTCCCTCTGCACTTCATTCTACTCGGTCCGAGAGCATGGCCCAAGTCCGAACTTATTGCACTTCGGGACGCCCTCAAAAACCTTCGAAACAAAGATCTCGCATTATGAAACCGCCCGCCAGGACGAAGCACCTTGCTTCAAATGCATAATGACGGCTGGCGACCTGCATCCCATGCACGGTCGGCCACGGCAACGTGGAAGTGCTGGGCTAAGACTTATTTGAGGCTTTGAGCTAAATAGAAAATGAGTCGCTTTTGGCAAATAATCATATTGGTTGTGCTTTTATCAGGCAGGCCGTCTTCATCGACCCCGGATTGGCCATCTATTCCGATTGAAGTCGAAGGTCGTGCGTACTTTTTGCCCGGCGTGTTGTCACAGTGAGGGTTGGCAGGGTATGCGCGGTTTAGAGGAGGAAAGATTCTCCATAAATCATCTGCGGTTAATCGGTTGTTCGGTGCTGAAGGCGGAGGAGGCGCTCGAATCAACCGATCTCTGGGCGTTTTAGTCAGCTCACGAACGAATCACATCGCAGTCTGCGAGATGATTATAAAGTCAGTTGTAAAGACCTTGATTTGATGGTTGAACTTTCAGCTTAGGATGAAGACGTTTACGATGTACATGACCGGCCGCGGCTTCGGCGGATGCACAATCCGTCTTGTTAAGGCGCAAAACGCTGAGGAGTTTAAACGCGTCTTGACGCAGGATTACCAAGACAAGACGGGTATCGCGGCAAAGATCTACGTCTTTAACGCTGCCCAAGGCGCTGAGGAAGTCCTTGCCTATGTTTGATTTGAAACAACATCCACATCGACGCCTCAATCCGCTCACGGGTGAGTGGGTACTCGTTTCGCCTCAACGCACCGAGCGGCCCTGGCAAGGTCAGGTGGAAGAAACGCAGCCGGAGGAACAGCCCGTATATGATCCCGACTGTTACTTATGTCCGGGTAATGCGCGGGCCGGAGGCCTGCGTAATCCTCAGTATCCCGGCACCTTGGTTTTTGATAACGATTTTGCCGCCCTGCGACCTGATACCCTCCAGGGAAGATTGCAGGAAGGCGAACTGATTGTGGCGGAATCGGAACGTGGCATTTGTCGAGTGGTCTGTTTCTCCCCCCGACATGATCTGACAATTGCTCGCATGAGCGTTGCCGAGATTCGTCAGGTAGTGGACACTTGGGTTGATCAGTGTCAGGAACTCGGCGCGCTTCCCTTTATAAATTGGGTGCAGATTTTTGAAAACCGAGGCGCGCTGATGGGAGCCAGCAATCCGCATCCACACTGTCAGATATGGGCCGACGAGAAGGCGCCGAACGAATCAATAAAAGAAGCTCATTCACAGAGTGACTACCACGTCGAACATAAGAGTTGTTTGCTTTGTGATTACCTTGAGTTGGAGTTGCGGCTCCAAGAGCGGTTCGTCTGCGAGAACGATAGCTTCTTCGCCATCGTTCCGTTCTGGGCCGTCTGGCCTTTCGAGATCATGGTCATAAGCAAACGTCACGTGGCGGGGTTGGACGATTTGAGTGGTGCGGAACGAACCAACCTCGCTGGCATTCTCAAGCAAATTACCAGTCGTTACGATAATCTATTTCAAGTTTCGTTCCCTTATACCATGGGCTTTCATCAGCGCCCCAAGGATGGAAAACCCCATTCCGAATGGCATTTGCACGCGCACTTTCATCCACCCTTGCTCCGCTCGGCTTCGGTTCGCAAATTCATGGTGGGTTATGAAATGTTAGCTATGCCACAGCGCGACATTACACCGGAACAAGCGGCAAGCCGGCTACGCGAACTGAATGATGAAGTCAGCCCGGAGCTTAACCTCTAGGTGTCGAGAACTCGATAACCATTAGCGAATGAGGCTAATCCATGATGGAGAAAAAGACGACCAAGATGAAGGCGTGACTACCTGACGAGCATGGGGGCACAGAGAGACCACCCGACGAATCCGCCACTACGACGTCGACTATCGAAGATCGCAACCGCCGATGAAGTGGTGGCATGAAGCGGTCCGTCAATTGACTCCACGCGCCAACCCGGTGTAGGCGCTTAATCTCTTCCATTACGTACCGGTCCGGAGAATCTTGCCGAGCAAGCTTTGGACACTTCTTAGCAACTCCCGAACAAGTGCTTTGCGCTCGACCACTTTGTCAACCGTAGCGTAAGCCACAGCCTGACTGCCACCCGGCCACGAGTATGGCGGATAATGCTTGAGACTCGCGCCTTGATTTGCAGCCACCACGACCGTCCACCAGTCCATGGGCGCTCCCCAGAAATCCATGTAGGCGGACCCTCGGACCATAATTTCGGCACCATTCGCGGCGAGCTGCCGAATCGCTTCGGGGAAAAGCCAATCAGAGCAAATCGCGCAGCCGATCCTGGTGGGGTCCGATAGATAATGCCGCGCGACAGTCAAGTTGAGGCGCGCTATTGTCGATTTCGAATCGGCTAGTCCTGAGTCTGCGCAAGATCTTATCTCGCATTCCGCATTCACTGTTTCTTTCTGCTTAAACGATTCTGCACAACAACCACGGCGAGTAGGATGACCCCGCGCAAGACCATTTGCCACCAGGGACTAATCTGTCCTTCAAGATTAAAAATATTGAGAATCATCCCGAGCAGGATGACGCCTACGAGCGTCGCCCCAACGCCCCCCTGGCCGCCCGTTAAGAGCGTACCGCCAACGACGACCGCCGCTATGGCGTCTAACTCCCAACCATTTCCTGCTACCGGCTGGCCCGCGCCGAGTCGCGACGCGAGGATCACACCAGCCAGTCCCGCCAGCGCTCCGCTCAGGGCATAGACGCCGATGATCACGCGGTCCACGTTCAAACCCATCAACCGCGCCGCTTCCTCGTTGTCGCCGAGCGCATAGACGTACCTTCCAAAGCGCGTGTGCGTCAGCACGAGCCAGCCCAACGCGAAGACAACGAAAAGAATGATCACCGGGTAGGGAAGGCTAAAAGCGCCAACTTCAATCTTCCCGCGCCCCAGTTCCGCAAACGAGACCGCCGAACGCTCCACGCGCACCGTGTCCTCTTTCGTGTAAGCCATTACCAACCCGCGGGCAGCAATCATCATCGCCAGCGTGACGATGAAGGGTTGGATACGGGCCTTCGAGATGATCAGGCCATTAACGAGCCCGACCACTGCCGCCGCGGCAACGCCCGCGAGAAGCGCCATCACGAGCCCATTTCCTGCGAGGCTCGCGGCTATTACACCCGCGACCGCTAGTAGGGACCCGACAGAAAGATCAATGCCGCCGGTCAGGATTACGAATGTCATCCCGAGCGCAACCAAACCGACCATACTGTTCTGCCTGAGGACATTAATTAAGTTCTCAGGCGGCCAACCGAGAAAGTTCTCGTATCGAAAAGCGGCAAAGACAAATAGTATGACGAGCGCCAGAAGCGCGCCCTGCCGCTGGAGCAACGACGCCAGCTTTGCCCGCATCAAGCGGGCGCGCGCGGAACGGACATTGTCGATTGTCGTCATGCCAGCGTGACTCATCAGCAACCCTCCGAAACGCGCCTTACGCAGCGATTCCTCGTTACCTTGGAAACGGCGCACCTTTCATTTCTTCTCAGTCAGCGTCGGCGTTATGCGAATCCAGTCGAATCGCGCAACGGCGTTCGGCGCCCCGCTTCCGGTGAGAGCGACGTGAGCACCCTCGATGTGGCTGCCGTTTACGGGGTTGCCCAGCTCAGTCCAGTCACGGCCGTCAGCGCTGTAAGAGAAGCGATAAAGTTCGCCCTTTTTCGCCGTCATGCGCAGGTATAGTGCTCCCGCGTGGGGAGACTCAATAGTGGCGAGCGTCTGCGCATCCTTTCCCTCGCGGCTCCACAGCATGACTTTGCTGCCACCGACCACAATACCGATTGAACGGTCGCGCCAACTGTAGACTGACAATCCGGCGCGCGATCGAGCGGAAGCCGCACCCGCCTCAGCCAGTGTCGTCGCCACGAAATCGCCCGACTCGATCCGCCGCGCTGCAACTGTACCAGTCCATTCGTCGTTCTGCGCTCCGTTGCGGGATTGAAGGATGAGATAACCACCACCCGCCACTTGGACGCGCGCGTCCTGTTCGAAGAACATAGGCCATCGCCATTCGAGACCTAGCTGCGTTGCGTTAAAGCCGTCGAAGAATTCCGTTTTGCTTTTCGCCTGGGCCACACCGAGGGGTACCGGAGCGATGCTAGACGGCCCATGACCCGAGTTGATAACAGGCCAGCCGTCCCCGCCCCATTGCAATTCGTCGAGCAATGTCTCGCGCCCGATGCTGAAGGTGCCAGGCCGCTTGCGGTAGGAGTGATAGAGCAGAATGTCGCGCCCATCGGGAGTGGAGACAATGCTGCCATGGCCGGGACACTGCCAGTCTTCGTTGTCGACAAGGATAGGGTTGTTTTTGCTCTTCGCCCACGGGCCCAGGAGTTTGCGTGCGCGTGAAACTCCAAGCGCGTAGTCGCAGCCGCGACCGCAGCAGGTGTTTCCGGAGTAAAAGTGATAGAACCATCCGCGACGTCGCAGGATAAAGGAGCCTTCGGTGACGTGCCGCTCCCAAGGTTCGGTGTTGCGTAAGATTTCCTTGCGCTTGCCAAGAAGCTTTAACCCGTCTTCAGAGAGGCGTTGCGCGAAAATCGATGTAGGTTGATCCGGCTCGGCGTCGTTGCCGTCGGCCTTCCAGACAAGGTAAGGAGTGTTCTGCTCGTCGCGGATGAAGAACGCGTCAATCGAGCCCACGTTTTTCAGTTCGGGGATTTGGCAGACGAGCGGGCCGTGGTCAATGTAAGGACCAGTGGGGACCGACGCGGTGGCGACGGCGACGCACAGAGTGCCGACCTTCGCGGCCCCGTCGTTGCGGCGTGCCGTGTAGTAAACGAGAAAGCGCCCGCGGTCATGGACGATCTCCGGCGCCCAGAAGTCACTCTTGACCCATGCGGGCTTTTTCTGAAAGACATAGCCGACAATTCGCCAGTTGACGAGATCGCGCGATTGAAGAATTGGAAAATGGGGAGCCCACGTGCCCGTGGTAGTCATTGCCCAGTAATCCTCGCCGACACGGATCACCGATGGATCGGGGAAATCGCCTGAAATGACGGGGTTCTTGTAGACGGCTCTTTCCTGCGCCTCGACCGGTAGGCAAATAATAGCGAAGCCCGCCATGAAGAGGGCCCGAATCAATCGCGTCTTCGGAGTTTGAAGGTTGTGAAGCATGCTGGTGCTATTGTGTTTAACATTCAAGCGACTCTCGGTCGCTGGATGTAGACAGCGATAACGATAATGGCGGCCTTGATAACCAGCGACCACGAATACTCGTAGCCCTTCATGTTGATGCTCGTCGTGATGATCTGCATGATGAGCGCGCCAATCAGCGTGCCTACGACCGTGGCGCGACCGCCCGTCAACGGCGTGCCGCCGACGACTGTCGCGGCGATGGCATCAAGCTCAATGTTTGGGCCGATGTTGGGCGCGTCGCTCGCGCCCTGCCGCGCAGTCTCGATCAGACCTGCGAGCCCCGCCAGGAACCCGCTTAAAGCGTAGACCGCGATCTTCGTCCTGTGAACCTTTACGCCGGCCAGCCGAGCCGCCGCCTCGTTGCCTCCAGTTGCGACGACGTAGCGCCCGAACGTAGTCGCGCGCATCACGAAGACGATCGCTGCGACCACGACAAACATGATGATCACCTGCACGGGGATCGGTCCAACGTAACCGCGACCTAGATATTCGAACGATTGGTTGCTGAAGGGGATGAGCTGTCCACCATTAATGACCTGGGCCACTCCGCGTCCAGCAATCAGAAGTGCCAAAGTCACGATGATGGGCTGGATACGAAAGCCTGTGATAAGCGCGCCGTTGAACGCTCCCGCTCCCATGGCGACGGCGAGCGCGAGCACGATCGCCAGCGCCGTGCCGCTACTGAGCGAGGTGGCCGCAACCGCGGATGCAATCGCCATTACGGCGCCCACCGAAAGATCGATACCCCTCGTCGCGATCACCAGGGTCATACCCACTGCCACAAGCACTGTCGGCGAGACCTGTAGCAGGATGTTGCGGAAATTGCTCGGGTGGAAGAAGTTTGGGATGAAGAGTGAGTCGACTAAGAGCAGCAGGATGAGCGCGGCGAATGCGCCGTAGGTCGGAGCGTAGTCAGCGATTGCAGACCACCTCGACTGCCCAGCTGCCGTCCGTGTCACACCCGTTGCCGATACCACCTTGTTTCCTCTGCCTCTATTTCCTCACGCACCCTCATGCTCCACATTCTGTCGCACTGCTGTGGGAGAAGCCCCCTCGGCCATTGCGTGGATAATGTTGTCCTGTGAAATATCGACCCCGCGCAATTCGGCCACAGCCTGTCCATCGCGCATCACGACGA